>CAYFYW010000130.1:0-1635 GCA_964347425.1 uncultured Nitrospirales bacterium | reverse complement strand
TAGTTCCCATAAAAATACTTTTGAGGCTGGCCCTTAATATCAAGTACATACTTGTGACTCCCTGGTTTAATATATGAGGTTAACACGTAACCAACTGATTCTTAATGCTGTTTTCTGTTTTGCGCTTTTAGGTGTTATTGGCTGGGCACTGTATGCCGAATATGACAGACCATGGAAACAGTACCAGAAGAAATTTAACCGTCTTGAATATATCCTTGCCAATGAACTGTATCAGAAGCTGCTCACCGAGAAGCAGAAGCAAAAAAGCGCAGAACATACTGATAGAGAATTAGAGATTCTCAAAAAAAGACTGGACATTATCCAGACCCGGGGGGCAAGGATCCAACAGCTCTGGCTTCGGGACCTCGGTGAAACTGACAGATGTATTACCTGTCACCAGGGGATAAATAACCCCTGGTTCATTAAAGAACCCCTGCCTTTCAGGACCCATTCAGGCGATTATCTTAAGTATCATCCTGTCAAAAAATATGGGTGCGTTGTTTGCCATGCAGGACAGGGTCCCGCATTAACTGTTGAGGCGGCCCACGGAGAAGTAAAAGACTGGACAAAACCGCTCCTTAGGGGTTTCTATGCCCAGTCCTCCTGTGGAACATGTCATTTTATGGCACAGGAACTCCCTTTAAGTGCGGATTTGGCCGGAGCTTCCAAGTTTATTGAAGGATGGAGGATTTTTCAGGACAAAAACTGTATTGGATGCCATAAATTTTCCGGTTATAAAAGACCTGACCGTATTGCCCCGTCCCTGACTTTACTGGGTAGTAAAGTTAAGAAAGATTGGTTAGTCAAATGGCTGACAAAACCAAGTGACTATCTGCCAGCAACAAAAATGCCCCACTACCACATCAGCAGTAATGAAATTAGCTATATTTTTTCCTATCTAATGCCCCTCTCCGCAGGTAAATTTGTTGACAAACCAGGGTCGAGTATCACGCCGGACAGTAAGAAAGCAATAGATAAAGGCAAGAAGCTTTTTAATGAATACGGCTGCATAGGATGCCATAAGATAAATGATAGAGGGACTGATTTTGGACCTGAACTTTCTGGTATTGGAAGTAAGGTGAAAACTGAATGGCTTTATCAATTTTTGAAAAAACCCAAATCTTATGACCCAAAGACTATTATACCCGATTTTGTTATACCCGAGGGGCAGATTCCAAGCATAGTTGCTTATCTCATGTCCCTAAAAAAAGATAACGGGTCTTCTGTCTCTTCACATGAGCAGAAGGTTAATCATCCCCATGAAACCATAGAAAAATTGTCCGGAGATCTGGAAAAGGGCAGGAAACTGGTTTTGGACCTTGGATGTACGGGATGTCATGAAATAGGAAAACTTCCGTCAATATATAATGGTCCTGAACTTGACGGTATTGGAGATAAAAGGATCGATGAACTGGCTTTCGGCAATATAACAGACATTGAAAAAACCCTGATAAACTGGATAAAGATTAAGGTAATGGATCCCGTAAAATTTGCCACAGACAGGATAGTTACTAAAATGCCTCATATGCTACTTAATGAACAACAGACAGAAGCGGTGGTCACTTTTCTTCTGAGTATAAAAGACTATTCAGTGTTGCCTGGATACAAAAAACAGTTGATTAATCCGGATAATAC
>CAYFYW010000129.1:0-2440 GCA_964347425.1 uncultured Nitrospirales bacterium | reverse complement strand
GGGAACATAGACGTCCATACTATCGGCAAATATTTCTCTAAACCTCTGCATATGCCTCATTTCAATCGCAAAGTCAAGCTCTCTCAGAATAGTTCTTTTGACCTCTTCTACCTGGCCGATAGGGTCATAGAGTCTGCTTTCAGGGACATACCTGGCTAAAAGCCTCGCTATATGTGCCAAAAGCTCAAGGTCTATTCTGATGAGTTCCTCAATTTCAGGTCTCTGCAACTTTATGACAACCTCTCTGCCGTCGAACAGTTGAGCCCTGTGGACCTGTGCTATGGAAGCTGCAGCTAACGGTTTCTCCTCAAACGAGGCGAACACTTCATCAACCGGCTTCCCCAGTTCTTTTTGCACACATTTTTTTATCGTCTCTATCTCAACCGGGGCAACGGCGTCCTGAAGTTTCTCCAGTTCACTGATAAACCCTTCGGGGAGAATATCTCTCCTTAAGCTGAGGACCTGTCCCAATTTTATGAATGTAGTTCCCAGATCCTCGATCATCTTGCGGAGCCGCCTTGAAGCAGAGACCTCTGGTCCTATAACCTGCCATCTTATGAGAATACGTTCCATGAGGGGTATCTTTGATCTCAGGTGGATTCTATTAACAATAGACTCGAAACCGTATTTTACCATTGCCACAACAATTGCCCTGAGCCGTTTTACCTCTTTTTTTCTGAACCTGAACATATTTCTATTTACCTAACTCCCTTTTTTCTATCAATTTTTCCTGGCATTCAAGTTGCCACGTCAATAATACAGTATACATCTTTTTATTTCAGTATTCATTAATTCCATTAAAGATGTTAGTATTTTCTTTTTTGTGATGGCAGGGTATGGTATTTGAGCGGTTTGTCGAATCGACCTTCGGAATCTCGGTACAAGTCAATTCCGACCCGAAATTTCGGGATGAGCCTGCCTGTCGGCAGACAGGCCTGCCTGTCGCCTGCATGCATGCCTGAGGCATGTAAACAGGTAGGCAGGGCAGACAGGAATGAGTGAAAGGCTAAGTTCTGTAATGTTATTTTTTAAATTTTTTCTCTGAGCCTGCCCCGTTATATGTTAAACATTTTACGGGGATCTCCATGATCTCTGTGGCTAAAAAGATATTCTGGAAGCAAGGCATAACTGCAAGTATGCTAATATGTTGCTAATCATCCACATTTCGGTTTTACATCCATAAGTTTATCTCGGCGCCTTTTCGTATATCTTACTCTGAAGTCCTTGAATCTCTTTTTCTATCCCTGTAATTGTCTCCGGCTTTGTATCTGGATTTCGAAGAGCCTCAAAATACTCAAACCTCTTGTTGTGAAGTTCCTTTCTCAAATCTGCTGTTTCATTAAGAAATTTCTGGTATGTTTCCGCACTATATCCCCACATGCCGGGCCTCATGCCGTAACCCATCATCCCGGGACCCATCACACCAGGTCCCATCATGCCGTGATGACCCATCATCCCGGGTCCCATCATCCCGGGTCCCATCATCATGCCAGGTTCCATCATGCCATACCCCTTAATGCCAGGCCCCATCATCATACCAGATCCCATCATGCCGTATCCCATCATGTGAGGGCAGGGATAATAAAAAACTGTTTGGGGCGTTTCGCCTGTTTGTTGTTGGCTCTGACTGCCCATCATGCCTTGCCCAATCATGCCTCTCTGCATATGTGCAAAACTGTAACCAACCGATAAAACCAAAATCGCAGGTATTATAATAAACAGCCGTTTCATCACTATTACCTCCTTATCAAATAATACTTTACTTCAGAGGCAACAGAGCTTATGCCCCTGTTGTCCTGTCTCTTTAACATACTTTTCGGGCTCTTTATTGAATTTTTTCTTCATAACTTAAGCCCACGTCTGACTATCTGTTTAAACAGTGCTCAATGATATTCTCTATGAATGTTTCTATATACTTTATAAGCCCTTCAACCAAAACCAGACAATGATATAGATCATATTAACAGGGAATTTACCTTTTTTTGACATTTTTTAATAAAAAAACAGCAGCCCCTCCCCCAATCATGATGAGACAAAGAACTTGCCCCATCGTAAAAGGACCAAGCACGAATCCCAATTGAGAATCAGGCTGACGAACAAACTCGATAAAAAATCGCACCAACCCATATCCCATAAGGTATAAGGAAAGGAGAAACCCGTTAAATAAACTCTTCTTTCGCAATCCCCAGAGAATAAAAAAAAGAAAAAGTCCCTCAAAAAAAGCCTCGTAAAGCTGAGACGGGTGCCTGAGCTGGTGGGTCGGGTCAAGGGGAAAATACATGCCCCAGGGCGCAGTTGTCACACGGCCATAAAGTTCACCGTTAATAAAATTACCAAGTCTGCCAAATGTGTATCCTAAAGGTATAGCAGGGATAAAGAGTTCTGTAAAATTCCAGAAGTCTATTTGATTCTTATTACAAAAAATTATACCGGCTAGCAG
>CAYFYW010000128.1:0-2738 GCA_964347425.1 uncultured Nitrospirales bacterium | reverse complement strand
TTCAATTCTTTTGTTTAATTTATTAGTAAGGTAACTTACAAGGGGTGTGAATTTCCTGAACATAATTGATGGAGATTCTGTCGGTATAGTACCCATTTTCAATACATTTACATCCTTCCACTCGGCAAATTTAAAAGTGCTCAGCTCTGCCATAAGAAGTTCAGCATCTTTAAGGAGATTCCGCAGACTCCTGTTCATACTAAATGCCCTGTCCCTGTTCTCCTTGGGAAGATTCTTTATTTTTTCTACTGAAACCAATATCTCGTCACTGCCTGCTTTCTGTTCATCAAGTGCCTTTGATATCTCCTGCAATCTTATGGATACGTCTTCTACTGCTTTATTTATTTGCTTTCCACCTTTGGATTGCTCAATCGTGGCATTTTTAACGACCTTTGATATTTCACTAATTTTTTCTGTAACTGACATTATGAGAGAGGTCCCCTGAGTCTGTTCATAAGTAGATTTTACAATTTGTCCGATCATCTCCTTCACTTTTTCCATTGCGTCTGTGACAAACATAATTCCTTTTGTTTGCTCGGAGGTGGCATTTTCAACAGAAGAAGTCATTTCCGTTGACCTTTTCGAGCTCTCGATAATTTTCTCAAGAGAGGCTTTAGCTTCACTTGAAAGTTTTGACCCCTCTTCCACAGTTCTGAGGACCTCTGATATGGCAGTCACCGACCCCTTAACCTCTGACTGTACTGACTGTATAAGAGTTGATATTTCCTGTGTTGAGAAAGACGTTCTTTCAGCAAGATCCTTAATTTCATCTGCAACCACAGAAAAACCTTTTCCGTGTTCCCCTGCCTGCGCGGCCAGTATAGCGGCATTGAGGGCAAGCAGAGTGGTTTGATCGGTGATTTCATCTATAACATTTAAAATCTTTCCTATTTCCTCTGATCTACCGCCCAGTTTTCCGACAAACTCGGCTGTTTCCTGAACCGCCTTTTTCACCCTTTCCATTGCCTCAGCCGTCTTATCCACAGCTGCCATTCCAAAAGTTGACGCGTCAGATGTTACCTTTGCTGAAAGACTTGCTGACTCCCTGGTGTTTGCATCTATTTCCTTCACGGCTGCATTAATCTCTTCTATTGCGCTTAAGGTTTCTTCTGCAGATATATTCAATTCCTCTGTTTTTTGCGATATTTCTTTTATACTTGCTGACAGCTGCTTGATAGAAGACGAACTGGAATCCAGGGCATTTGACAGTTCGATAGTATTATTGGTTATCTCATCTGTATTTAATACCATCTCATCAACCGACGCAGCGGTTTCCTCTGCAGATACAGAAACTCCTCCAATGTTTTCAGCAATTCCTCTTGCATGTTTATCAAAAATTTCTATTGAACGTGAAATGTCATCTGTAGCCTTGGCCTCTAACTGTGTCCCTTCAGCAACTTTCTTTGCATCTTCTTCCACTTTACTGGATACGTCCGCAACCCTCTTCGACACTGCACCTATCCTCTGAATAATATCGCTAATAGCATTAAGGGCTTTTCTTATTTCGTTATTTAGAGACCCGATTTCGTCATTCGATGTAATATTGGTACGGAATGCCAGGTCACCCTGAAACAAAGCATGCGTCGCACCTTCAAGCTCCTTTATGGGTGATATAACTGCTTTTTTGAAAACGAGCCACAGTACTATTCCAAAAATAAGCGTCCCCAATAACAAAATCGTAAGAAAAATTTTTATTCTATTTGCCGCCATTTGTTTCGCTTCCGCAACTGATGTAGAAACCTTGATAACACCGAGGATGCTACCCTGATTTTTCTTATGGCATCTGGCACAGCGGCCCGTATTTACCAGCGGTATAAAGTAGTTAATCAAGTTTTCAGTTTTCTGGTGAAACTCGGATTTGCTTTCCCTTACTTTATCAATAATAGGAGCGACTTCTGGATGGATCACTTTACTTTCTTCAAAAACCCCCTGTCCTTGCGTATCAAAAAGCTTTATCGATTCTATACCGGGAATAGTACCCCATTTATTAATCAAATCTTTTGTTATATCAACATCACCGGTAAGCAGAGCTTTCTCAAAATCACTTAGAATGATGGATACCGTGGAACCTGAGTACTTTTCTGCAAGATCAATGATATCTGACCGAATGAATTTGACACTTATAAGGCCAGTCAATAAAGCAGCTGTAAGGAGAAAAATAACGACCAGTCCGACAATTTTAAATTCAAGATTAATATTCATAAAACCCCCATCCTGCATATCTCATCCACTTTTAAGATAGATATAAATTTATTTTTTATTTTTACAACACCTTCTATAAAACGCTTTTCTTCCTCTGTGAGGGTAGATGGAGGAGGAAGAAGTTCGCTTGATGGAAATCTGAATACGCCCAAAACTCCACCCACCAAGGCACCTAACGGCTCATTATTGGTAGAAAGGACAATTATCTTTTCTTTTCCTATATTTTTTTCTTTAAGTCCCAACTTTACCCTCGGGTCTATGACGGGTAGAATCTTCCCGCGAACAGATGTTACTCCCTTTAAAAATTCTGGAGATCTCGGTACAGAGGTAATTCTTTGATTCCTCAGAATCTCCTGTAGCTCGTTTATTTTAACAGCGTATTCTTCATTTGCAATCCTAAAAGCCAAAATCTCGGTCTCATTTATCGGCTCTTCCCTCACTTCTTCAACATCCGATAATTCAGTCCCGCTATACTCTTCTGCCTTTACTATATCCTTTTGTTCCGTCTCATTTCCTGTAGCAATGATCTCGGGAAT
>CAYFYW010000127.1:0-2348 GCA_964347425.1 uncultured Nitrospirales bacterium | reverse complement strand
TTCAAAGACCGGAGTCTCTTGATATGCTGTGCACGAAGAACCCATTCTTTCAGCTCTGGCACGCTTTCATCTGGTTGGATATAGCCCGTATTTCATTCCTTCATCAAGCGCGCTCCCTTTCGCTGGGTTTGCTTTGGTCCATCTTGGTCATTTGCTCGCCGGTAACAGCCTCCATTATCTCACGGTCGGCGAAATGCTCAAAGAAAGGAACACGGTCCGGCTCTGCTTCTAGGTACAGCACCTTGAGAAGTCTATCAAAATCTGGACCCTTCAACGGGATTTCCTCTCGATAGAGAGATTTTGGATGCATTCGCACCTTCAGTAAGTCGCCAATCCCACTTTTTTTATTCTTCGTTCTTCTCTTCTTCGAAAATAAACAGGTCGTCTATTGTTGTTTTCAGAACTTTGGCTACATCATGTGCCAGTTTTAATGAGGGGTTGTATTTACCCTTTTCAAGGTAGAGTATAGTCTCTCTTCGTACGCCAACCTTTTTTGCTAGGTCTTCCTGTGTAAAGTCGTATCTTGCCCTGAGTTCCTTGATTCTTGTTCTGAACATCATCAGAAGTCGCCTTTTCTGCCGAAATACCAGCGTAATCCAATAAATGTCAGATTATATACTAGGAGTGATGTTAATAGTGCGTACCCCGCCTCAAAGGCAGGTAAACCTAATTCCTGACCGATAATATTCACTGCTAAAAGTGCTATCGTAAAATACGATCCGATATACAAAGCATATGTTGCTGCCTTTCCAGTTATCTTTTGGGTCCGCTCATCCTGAGCTGGAAAACCAGACTTCCTGTCCTCCAGTATTCTCCAAACTACCCAAACACCAATTAGAATCACAATGGCTAGTATACCGATACTCGCTAAAGGCCACAGAAGATCAATCATACTACCATCCTCTTGACAGCTACGCTAGTAAGGAAAAACATGGCTCTAGAAGCTACAGCTGTCCACATATCTTACTTCATTCCTCCTTTCCTTCGCATTCCTATCATTCTAATCTACTCAGTTTTCTTTTTCCAAGGGAAAGTAAAACGGTTCCTACAAACCAACTCAACGGAACCGTGACATACCACAGTGTATCATACAGCCCAAGACTAAGCAGTTCTCTGAAAACGATTATTGAGACTAGGGACAGTCCTCCCCATCCTTGCATGACTATCATCAGGTTTATCATATAGTTTCCCGACTTATCAGAGAAGGCTGGATTCAGGAGGAAGAGGCCGAGAACGAAGGCCACGCTGGCGGAAACGGTTAGAACTACTAATCCGGTGTTGGTCAACAGCGTGATAAGTGTAGTTTGTGGGCTAAAGATTCTTGAAGTGGCAGTGATTACAGCAGCGATTGGCGCCACTATTAGCCAGCCATGTAACAACCTTGCCCTGATAAACCTTCCCACACCATAAGGTGTTTTCTTATAAATGTATAGGCTCTCTTTTCCTCGGAGCGTAACTTCACCCACTACAAACGCAGAAAGGAGCGGAAATACGAGCGTGGATATTATGAGGCCGCCTTCAGGATCCTCTGGCTTGAATAAGAATAAGCTTATCATAGCGAATAGGCCCACCATGTAGAAGACCTTCGATAAGTTTTCCAGCCTCCGACTATAGTCCTTGAAGACAGACACCAAGAGAGTGCCGAAGGATCCGCCACCTCCAAGAGATTTAACGGTTCTATAGAAGACGCCATCCGGCTTGGCTTTTGAAGCTGTAAACGTGGTGGGTTCAAGGCTGTAGGCGCGATTGGCAGCTTTCGCACCCAACCACAGCACCGCTACGCAGAAGGCGATAAGACCTCCGAATCGGGTCAGCGTCTCAAACCAAACGGCGCCGATGTTGCCTGGATTGGTTGCGAAGCCAAAGATAACTTCTGCTCCCCAAGAGCTAGGAAACAAGCCGAGAATGGTTTTGACCATCCCGCTCGTCGTGGGATCAGCAAGGGCTTCGAACAAACCTCCACCCATAATTGCATACATAATTCCAATCATGGGTAAACCGATGATCAGTGCAAAGGCTCTTCCAACGTCTTTCTCACGGGCGGTTTGTCCAAGCCTTGTTCGCAGTATGGCGGCGATTACGTTACCGATCCAGAGAGCAGAGAAGAACGTGACTACGAAAATCATGATGATTATTGCTACCTGAACCATGTCCAACCCCAGAGGATATAGAAGAGCCGTGAAAAGGCCAGTGATCACCGTAACGACGATGGCGTAGAAAGGCATTACGCCCAGAAACTCTCCTAGCAAAACATCACTAGGTTTTATTGGAGCTGCGAGAAAGATCTCTAGCTGGCCCGTCTGCGCCTCTTTCAATGTACCGGTTATTGGAATTATTATGAAGTAGAA
>CAYFYW010000126.1:0-4917 GCA_964347425.1 uncultured Nitrospirales bacterium | reverse complement strand
TGCAGTGGCCGTATGCCATGCCTGCGGACTCAATAAAATCACCCGCATAGAGCTCTCGCGGAGATACAGATTGGTAATCAGTAAACAGTTATCAGTAAACACTGAACAATTAAAGGATTTTTACTCATCACTCATCACTGATCACTCGTCACTGTTTTATGACCGCATGACAGAATGTCCTTACGCCGAGCCTTTGCAAACTTTTGAAATAGATGTAACGCCTGAGCCGGTATTTGACATACTGTTAAAAGAAAACGGCAAATCAGCCCTCGAGAAAATCAACAGAGAAATGGGGCTCGGTCTCGATGAGTGGGATATGGAATATTACTATAAATTATTTGTTCATGACATAGGAAGGAATCCAACGAATGTGGAATGTTTTGACCTGAGCCAGTCAAACAGCGAACATTCAAGACACTGGTTTTTTAAAGGCAGGCTGGTTATAGACGGTAAAGAAGCACTCCACTCCCTCATAGACATTATAAAACAACCTTTCAAAGCCAATCCGAACAACAGCGTTATCGCTTTTAAAGACAATTCCAGTGCAATTAAAGGATATGACATCCGGACAATAATCCCGGAATCCCCCGGCAAGCCCTCCCGTTTTAAGAAAACCTGTCTAAATTACCATATTATCTTTACCGCAGAAACCCATAATTTCCCCAGTGGAGTTGCCCCTTTTCCCGGCGCTGAGACCGGTACAGGCGGACGGATAAGAGACGTTGAGGCAACAGGCAGGGGTGGATTGGTTATTGCGGGGACAGCTGCATACTGTGTTGGAAATCTCCTGATTCCGGGATATGAACTGCCATGGGAAGACAAGTCGTTTGACTACCCGGTCAATCTTGCCTCTCCTCTGGATATCGAAATCCAGGCGAGCAACGGAGCTTCTGACTACGGGAATAAATTCGGCGAGCCAGTTATCCAGGGATTTACCCGCTCTTTCGGCATGAGGCTGCCAAATGGTGAGCGCTGTGAGTGGGTCAAGCCAATAATGTTCACCGGTGGAATAGGGCAGATAGACGCAAAACATATTGAGAAAGGTCTTCCTCAGAAAGAGATGCTGGTTGTTAAAATCGGCGGACCAGCATACAGAATTGGTATCGGTGGAGGGGCTGCCTCAAGCATGATACAGGGAGAAAATATTGCTGAACTTGACTTTAACGCAGTTCAGCGCGGTGATGCAGAGATGGAGCAAAAGCTCAACAGGGTATTACGTGCCTGTGTAGAGTTGGGTGAAGAAAATCCCGTCATAAGCATCCACGACCAGGGTGCTGGTGGAAACTGTAATGTTGTAAAGGAGATTATTTATCCAGCAGGGGCAAAGATTGAAGTAAGAAAAATCCAGCTCGGAGACAAAACCCTGTCGGTCCTGGAGATATGGGGCGCTGAGTACCAGGAGCAGAATGCACTGCTGATAAAACCTGAACATATTGATATTTTTCAGAAAATGTGTTTGCGGGAAAATGTTCCCTGTGCGGTAATCGGACAGATTACCGGGGACGGCTATATAGTTCTTCAAGATGAAGCAAACGGGAGCACTCCCGTTAATCTTTATTTGGAAAAGATTTTGGGAGACATGCCACAAAAAACATTCCACCTCACCCGCAGTCCACAAAAAATTGAACCCCTTGAATTGCCTGAAGACCTTTCGCTGACAGACGCCCTTGAAAGAGTCCTTCGTTTGCCCTCGGTAGGATCAAAGAGATTTCTCACAAACAAGGTTGACCGTAGTGTTACAGGCCTGATAGCACAGCAGCAGTGCACCGGACCGCTGCAGCTTACCGTTTCAAATGTGGCTGTTGTCAGCCAGAGTCATTTCGGATTAACCGGCGCTGCCCTATCAATTGGGGAACAACCAATTAAAGGCCTGCTTGACACTGCTTCAATGGCACGAATGTGCGTGGGTGAGGCACTCACGAACATTGTCTGGGTAAAAATCAATGCCCTGGAGGATATCAAATGCTCTGGCAACTGGATGTGGGCTGCAAAACTCCCGGGTGAAGGTGCAAGGCTCTATGACGCAGCGGTGGCCCTCAGCACTATTATGACAGATTTCGGCATTGCTGTTGACGGCGGAAAGGACAGCCTGTCCATGGCTGCCCAGGTACCTTCAGGCTCTGGAACAGGTGAGACCGAAACAGTCAAGTCTCCTGGTACATTAGTCGTATCGGCTTATACGACTTGTCCTGATATAACAAAAATAATCACACCCGATATTAAGAAAGCGGGTCAGAGTAAGCTCTTGTATATAGACATGGGAAATGGCAAAAATCGGCTTGGAGGAAGTGCCCTGGCACAGGTTTACAATCAACTTGGCAGCGAACCCCCTGATGTCGATGACCCGGATTTACTGAAACGCACTTTCAAAACAATACAATTATGTATTTCTGAAGATTTGATCTTATCAGGTCATGACAGAAGCGACGGAGGTCTGATTACAACCCTTCTTGAGATGGCATTTGCGGGAAACTGCGGATTGGATATAGACATAAAAGACAGCGCAGAAGAGCAGATTCCTTTTCTATTCTCTGAGGAACTCGGTCTGGTTATGGAGTACCTGCCTGAGAAAGAGAATAAAATTTCCGACATCATGAACAGAGAATCTATTCCTTTTAAAATCATAGGCAGGACTACTAAAGAAAAAAGAATAATAATACGTTCAGAGGAACATGAAAACAATCCCCCCTTACCCCCCTTTACTAAAGGGGGGCTGGGGGGATTTGCGGGCAAACATATAATCCTCAATGCAGACATGCGAGTTTTACGAGACATCTGGGAGGAAACCAGCTATAAACTGGAGAGACTTCAGTCAAATCCCCGATGTGCTGAAGAAGAAAGAAAAACTAATTTTGACAGACAGGAACCAAACTTTACCCTGAGCTTTATCCCCGAGGAAACACCCCCTGCGCTGCTCGAAAAGAACATTAAGCCCATGGTAGCTATTATCCGTGAGGAAGGCAGTAACAGTGACCGGGAAATGACTTCTGCTTTTTATCAAGCCGGTTTTGAGCCCTGGGATGTTACAATGACTGACTTTCTCGAAGACAGGATCAGACTCCCTGATTTCAAGGGCATCGCCTTTGTTGGAGGATTCAGTTATGCGGATGTCCTGGACTCGGCAAAGGGCTGGGCTGGCGTAATAAGATTTAATAAAAAAATCTGGGACCAATTTCAGGAATTTTATCAAAGAGCAGACACCTTCAGCCTCGGAGTCTGTAACGGATGCCAGCTCATGGCACTTCTGGGGTGGGTTCCGTGGCAGGGGATTGATCGTCAACTGCAGCCGCGATTTATTCGGAACACATCGGGGCGGTTTGAATCCCGTTTTTCAACAGTAAAAATTCTTCCGGGCCCTTCAATTATGCTCAAAGAAACAGAGGGGTCTGTGTTAGGCATCTGGGTTGCACACGGTGAAGGAAGGGCATATTTCCCGGATGAAAAAGTTATTAATAAGGTCGAAGAAAATGGACTGGCACCAATACGCTATGTTGATGATAATAACGAAATTACCATGAAATACCCTTTTAATCCAAATGGATCGTCTCGCGGGATTGCCAGCCTGTGTTCTTCTGATGGAAGACACCTGGCAGTAATGCCTCATCCAGAGAGAGCATTTCTTAAATGGCAGTGGTCATGGATGCCTGAAGACTGGAGAAAAGAAATTAAGGCGTCACCGTGGCTGAAGATGTTTCAAAATGCGAGGCAGTGGTGCGGATAACAGGTAACCCGGATTTTGACATAGACATTTATACTTATATGTTTATTAGTGGGATATTTTTGGGTATCAGGAAATGTTATACTAAATGCGGTCAGCCCATATTCCTGTAAAACCATAAGAAGGGGACAGAGTGGATAAATCTGACAAATTCCACGATGAATGTGGTATTTTTGGGGTTTATGGTCATTCAGAGGCAGCAAACCTGACCTACCTCGGGCTCCATGCCCTTCAGCATAGGGGTCAGGAAGGCGCTGGAATATGCTCATCTGATAGAAGAAACCTTTACATAGAAAAGGCCTTAGGTCTTGTAGTAGATATTTTTAGTGAAAAAAGACTCAAGCGCTTACCGGGAAACATAGCTGTCGGACACACCCGTTATTCTACTGCTGGCTCAAGCGTATTAAAAAATGTCCAGCCCATAACGGTCAATTTTTCCTTGGGCTCTCTTGCAATAGCACATAACGGAAATCTTGTCAATGCCATTGATTTAAGAAAAAATTTAGAGTCAGAAGGGGCCATATTCCAGTCGTCATCTGACAGCGAGGTAATAATTCATCTTATTGCGAACTCCAAGGCAGGTGGACTTCATGAACGGATCATAGATGCTGTGAGAAAACTCTATGGGGCCTTCAGCCTCCTGATAATGAACGAGAATGAACTTATTGCTGTCAGAGACCCTTATGGTTTCAGGCCATTGAGCCTCGGAATACACGATGGTGCTTATGTCGCTGCATCTGAAACGTGTGCCTTTGACCTTATTGGCGCAACATATATGAGAGATATTGAACCGGGAGAAATGGTGATTATTAATGAAAAAGGGATAAAATCTATTAACCCCCTTTATTCTCCAAGACATGCTTTTTGCATTTTTGAATTCATATATTTTTCAAGACCTGACAGCTACATATTTGGAAATCGCAATGTCAATAATATAAGGAAAGGGCTTGGACGGCAGCTTGCAAGAGAAAACCGAATCGAAGCTGATCTTGTCATCCCGGTACCCGACTCAGGGGTGCCCGCTGCTATTGGATATGCAGAAGAAAGTGGAATTCCTTTTGACTTCGGTCTGATAAGAAATCACTATGTTGGCCGAACATTTATAGAACCAAAACAGGCAATAAGACATTTTGGAGTGAAATTAAAATTAAACCCCGTAAGAAAACTGCTTGAGGGCAAACGCATTATTGTTATTGATG
>CAYFYW010000125.1:0-1763 GCA_964347425.1 uncultured Nitrospirales bacterium | reverse complement strand
GGGCTGAAGGAGAAGGGGATTAATCTGATTTCTGAGCCGTTAGCTGAGCGTCTGAAAGAAATCATCGATAAGAAAGAACAGGCGATTTTGCTTTTAAACAGGCGGGGGTACAGTAATTTTGTATTCTGTCCATCGTGCAAACATACAATTCACTGCCGAAATTGCGATGTAACACTGACTTTTCACAAATCAAAGACTTTCGGCGGTGACAGGATGCGGACGGTAACGGGGAAACACCTGAGTTACGGCTATGCGATATGCCACTATTGTTTAGCACAAACTCTTGTGCCTGAGAAATGTCCACTGTGTGGAAAAGGTATGACAATGATAGGCTTCGGGTCTCAACGGCTTGAAGAAGAACTGACCAATAAGTTTCCCCAAGCGCGCGTTTCGCGGATTGATAGCGATTCAATGCACAGCAGGGACTACTACCGCCTTCTTAAAGACTTCAGTGAGGGTCGAATCGATATTTTGGCCGGAACACAAATGCTGGCTAAAGGTCTTCACTTTCCAAATGTAACTTTGGTGGGTATTATCAGTGCTGATACCTGCCTTTATCTGCCGGATTTTAGAGCGAATGAGCGGACCTTCCAATTAATTTCTCAGGTGGCCGGTCGAGCAGGACGCTCTGTGAAAAAGGGCACCGTGTTTGTTCAAACATTTTTGACCAACCAGCCAAGCATACAGTTTGCCCTTAATGGAGACCTTAATGGTTTTGTCAAGGAAGAATTAAAGCACCGTAAGACCTGTAATTTGCCGCCATTTTGGCGATTGGCAGTTATCGTTCTGCGGGACAAGAATTTTGATAAACTCGAAGCTGCTTGCAACAACATGCGGGAAAAAATCGATTTAATTGTCGGGCGGGACAATCTAGAAGCGGTTGTTCGCGGCCCAATGCCAGCGGTATTAAGCCGGATACAGCGTTTTCACAGGATGCAAATAATTATCCAAGCTCCGGAAGCAGCAATTATGCAACAATTATTTACCAGCTTGCGAGCGGGATTACCTGTTCGGCCAAGAGTCAAGGTCGCTATAGATATCGACCCTGTCAATTTATTGTAAGTTGCATTTCGGGAGCAAACATGCTATACTTTCGTTTCTGGCTTATCGGGGAGTAGCTCAGTTTGGCCAGAGCGCTGCGTTCGGGACGCAGAGGTCGCTGGTTCAAATCCAGTCTCCCCGAATCGAGTGGACGATTCCAGTCTTCTGCAAGTATTACAAACGATAACCTGTACTCTCCGCAAAAGTTTACGTCATTAAGCAGAGGTAACTATCCCAAACTTTATTGATTTGTTTCACACCGAAAAGTATCTTGTAATAATGCCGCGTAAAAATAAATTAACCAGAGAGGAAAAAACAATCTCGGTAATGGTCCTCATCTTCTGCCAAGCCCATCATGCAGTTTCTAAGGGCGAGTTATGTTCTGACTGCGCCGACATGCTCGACTACGCCAAACAGCGTCTGAGCAAATGCCCTTTCGGCCAGGAAAAAGGACCGTGCTCTAAATGTACAATCCATTGCTACAAACCTGATATGCGCCAGCGTATAAGAGAAATAATGCGTTTCTCCGGCCCGAAAATTCTTATCAAACACCCTCTCCTCGCAATAAATCACCTACTCAAAAACCAACCATCTATAAAGAAACGGACATAAAGCCACACTCACAACCTCCCAAACAAAGTCAAAGGTGAGGTCTTCGTAATTTTCACCTTCGCAAATTCTCCAGCCAAGGATTCCGGCCCATTAAAGACAACTATCCAGTC
>CAYFYW010000124.1:0-4093 GCA_964347425.1 uncultured Nitrospirales bacterium | reverse complement strand
AATGAAGGCGAATAAAAATGCATCAAAAAAAGCCTCTCATATAGCCAGGCATGCACCACAGAAAAAATGGCTCAGTGAGAAGGAGCTTATAAATTATTGGCGGAGCATAACCTACGGTTTTAGCGTCAAGCACATGGAAGGACTCAGGCTGTTTGAAAAATATGCCTTTAAAACGCGCAGGTCAGATTAAGGACCCTGTGCTGTGTTTCTGGCCGAACTCGACGGTAAGACCCGGCATACAGGGATAAACCTTGCGGCGACATCAAAAAATGCCGTTTCAGCCATTCTTAGGTTCGGTTTCCCCTTACGCTGTCGGCACATTCACTACCATACTTAGTGGAAACTCGTTGACAAAGATTGTCAGACTGGAGTATATCAGATAATGGAGCAGCGGCCTTATTTGTCATAATTGGGGTGTTTATCTTTTCTGGCAAACAACGAAATAATTTCAGGTTCAACCAAACTTTACAGAAAATTAATTTACGACATAAATTTACTATATCCTGTTGTATTTTTAAATAGACAAGTTTATGATTTATGTCATTGATACATTTTCAGGAAAGCTTTATTTTATATTAAATCAGAGCAAATATCGCAGAATGAAATAACACCTGCGTAAACCAAAAAAAAGGGAGGTGATAATCTTTCAATCTTTTTTATAAGAAGTTATGGATATAGCTGGTGGTGTTAACGTGCAGTTTCAAACAGTATAAAATAGAGGGGGCTTAAGATGAAAAAAAATATAGCAGCTTTTTTAGTAGCGATATTTATCGTAAGTTCAGCATTCATTGCGTATGCAATACATCAGGATGTAATAATTCCATATGAGGCAGCCATGGGTCATTATGAAAAAATGCCATTGGCCGAGGCCGGTGATTTGCGCCATTACATTACGAGCCATGTGCCATACAAGAAGAAATTTACACTTTGGCCTGGAAAGGGAGAGATGTTTAAGGGGACCGAACCTCACGGTTCACTGTTGACCACGTACGTAAATGAGAGGGCCCTTAAATCAATAAAGGACAAGAGCGGAATGGCAAATAACTCCATAATCGTTAAGGAAAACTATGCTCCAAACAAAGACTTGATAGCTGTTACAGTAATGTACAAAGTAAAAGGTTATAACCCTGAAGGGGGAGACTGGTTCTGGGTAAAATATGATGCCAAATTCAAAACACTGGCTGAGGGTAAGGTGGAGGGCTGCCTGGCCTGTCACGGTACTGTAAAAGGGAATGACTATATCTTTACCGGCAAAGTTACAGGGAAATAATACAAGTCGGCAGTGAAATGTGTGCGGGATCTGGGAATCTGCAGCACACACTTCTGACGGGAACTGTATCATGTAACCACGAATAAATAAATATTTGTTACGGGGACGAAATCATGAATTTAGGGTTTGTAGGTCTCGGCAGGATGGGTGCCAGTATGGTCCAACGCCTGCTAAACGATGGACACGAAGTAATTGCTTATTCCAGGACGGCCGAATCTGTCAAAAAGGTGGAAGCCAAAGGAGCATCCGGGGCGGGTTCTCTTAAGGAAATGGTTAATAAATTACATAAGCCTCGCTTAATATGGATAATGGTTCCAGCGGGCAAGACGACGGATGAAGTGACAAACAATATTGCGTCTCTTTTAGAGGAAGGAGATATAATAATCGACGGGGGTAATTCTTTTTACAAAGATTCTGTGCGCAGGGCAGAAGAGCTCCGGAAAAGGGGAATCTCTTTTCTTGATGCAGGTACGAGCGGAGGCATATGGGGACTGAAGATTGGATACTGCCTGATGATTGGTGGAGACGAAGCCGTTTTTAATAAAGCAGTCCCTCTGTTTAGATCACTGGCGCCGGAGAACGGCTATGCCCACGTTGGTCCAAGCGGTGCGGGGCATTTTGTGAAGATGGTGCATAACGGCATAGAGTATGCGATGCTTCAATCATATGCAGAGGGTTTTGAAATCATGAACGCCAAAACAGAATTCCGACTTGATCTCCGTAAGATTGCTTATTTGTGGAATCACGGCAGCGTCATACGTTCATGGCTTCTGGAACTTGCTGAGAATGTTTTCGAAGCAAATCCCGATCTGGATTCAATTCGCGGTTATGTTGAAGACTCTGGAGAAGGACGCTGGACAGTTGCGGAAGCTGTTGAAGAAGACGTGCCCGCTCCTCTTATTACTTTATCTCTGATGCAGCGGTTTCGTTCCCGGCAGGAAGAGTCATTCAGTGCCAAGGTTATAGCGGCGCTGCGGAATGAATTCGGAGGACACGGTGTTAAGAAAACAAAATAACATGATTATATAAATAGTTCAGTTCAGGTAGAAACATTATTATAAAATATGTACATATAAAGTCTGGAGATCAATTATGTCAAAGACACTGATTGAGGAATTAGGGGAATTCGGTCAAAGCATATGGCTGGACTATATCAGCCGCTCCATGATTGAAACAGGAAAGCTTCAAAATATGATCGATATGGGATTAAGAGGCATGACTTCCAATCCTACGATCTTTGACAAAGCAGTAAATTCAGGTGCTGACTACGATGAAAAAATAAAAGACCTTCATAAACGTGGGAAGTCTACATTTGAGATCTATGATGATTTAACGATCAGAGACATACAGGATGCCGCAGACCTGTTCAGACCCGTATATGAAGAAACAGATGGAAAGGACGGATATGTAAGCCTGGAAATCAATCCACAACTCGCCGAAAAGATTCAGGAGACGATTAAAGAGGGAAAAAGACTGTATAAAAAAGTAGACCGTCCAAATGTTATGTTTAAAGTGCCTTCAACAGACGAGGGATTTGATGCCATAGAGGAACTGTTGTCCGAAGGGATAAACGTTAATGTCACCCTCATATTTTCGTTGCAACAGTATATAGAGACAGCTCAGGCATTTCTGAGAGGGATGAAAAGACTACTCGGAAAACAGGGCGATTTGAACAGGGTTTGCTCAGTTGCAAGCGTTTTTGTCAGCCGAGTAGACACCGCAGTGGACAAGACAATAGACGATAGAATTTCAAAAGAAAAGGACGTGGCTATTATTAATAAACTCAAGTCTTTGAGAGGAAAGGCTGCGGTAGCAAATTCAAAGATGATATTTCAAAAATATTTGGAAATATTTTCCGGTAAAGAGTTTAAATCATTAAAAGAGAGCGGTGCCAGAGTTCAAAGAGTGCTCTGGGGTTCCACCGGAACCAAGGATCCGAATTACAGCGATATTAAATATGTGACCGAGTTAATTGGCAGTCCCACGATAAATACTGTCCCGGAAAAAACGCTTGATGCCTTTTTAGACCACGGCGTCATCAATGAGACCCTGACTCAGGATGTGAAAGGGGCTGAAGATGCGATCCGCACACTGAAAGATTTTCAGATTGACATAAATACAATCTGCACAAAATTGCTCAATGAAGGAGTCACTGCTTTTGAAGACTCGTTTAACTCCTTACTAAACTCGATTGAAACGAAGAGAAAAACCTGAACAGGTATCCCTCCTGCGAAACGCAGACTTATATAAAACGAGTTACATGCATGCGTTTTATTAATTTGAATGTGTAGTTATTTATAACGCTTCATGTAAATTCTCAGGAGATTTTTAGGAGCTTTTTATGGCGACTGGTAAGTCTGACTTTCCCCGTGATGACCCTAATTCTTCGCAGTTCTGTGAGATTAAGCCGGAAAAAATGGAGATTGAGCCTTTTACCATGGTGATATTCGGCGGAACAGGTGATCTGAGCAAAAGGAAGCTTCTGCCAACACTGTATCACCTCTGCCGGGATCAAAACCTCCCCGATGAATTCTCAATTATCGGACTTGCTTCCAGCAAGCGCTCTGATGAGGAATATCGCAAACTGGTGAAAGAGGCCATCCAGGAGTTCAGCGAAGATACTTTTGACGGGGCATGCTGGGACAAATTCAGCAGACATCTTTATTATATCTCAGGAGATTTTGAAGATAAGAACAGCTATATAAGACTTTCTGAGCGATTGGAGGAGATTGCCAGGTTCACAGAAAAAGGATCGAGAGATACCATCTATTACATGGCTGTTCCTCCCCATTTTTTACCGGGCATTTTTGAACGACTGTCATT
>CAYFYW010000123.1:0-1898 GCA_964347425.1 uncultured Nitrospirales bacterium | reverse complement strand
GTATCTTCAAAGAATATCCTTTGAGTATCCTTGGTTTAGAAATCGGTTACAGGGCAGGCATTTTCCTTAAATATATAGCGCCTTTTATATTAGTTCTCATGACCTTTACGGCGCTTTATGTTATTGTTCCGAAGGTAAAGGTGTCCTTAAGAAACGGATTTGCCGGTGCGCTATTTGTCACAATTATGTGGGAGATGTCTAAATATTTTTTTACCTGGTACGTTAAAAATATAATCCATTTTGGAACAATATATGGGTCGTTAGCTACGTTTATCCTTTTTCTGCTGTGGTTTTATTATTCCTCGAGCATCTTTCTTATTGGAGCTGAATTCGTGAGTAATTTAGAGAGGAGGGTGTAATGCAGGAGTTAATGGGCAAAGAAGTAGAAGTCAATACAGCCGGGGTTATTTACAGAGGTATTTTGGTTGAAATTTCGGAAACCGAGGTTCAGCTGCAGACAAGCTCCGGCTGGATCACCGTGCATATGGACAGGGTTGCAGATATAAAGGCAATTAATTGACAAAAGCAAGCCATTTAGTTATTAAGTCATTAAAAAAATGACTCAATGACCTTTGCAGTTTTTATGTTAAGACATATCTCCGAGTTCATACTGTATAATGCTTAATGCAGTAATCGGTGCGGTTTCGGTGCGGAGGATTCTCGGGCCCAGGGATACTGATATAAAGCCCTTCTGGATTGCGGAACTTTTCTCATTTTTTGAAAACCCGCCTTCAGGTCCGACGAGTAATGTGAGCCCGGTCGTGCTTTGAAAGTCATTTAGAACTTTCTTAAGGTTTCTTTCCTGTTCCTCTTCTGAAAGAATTATGCCTCTTTTAGGGTATCCCCCCTCGCTCACCTCTGGATCGAGTCGATTCGACTTTTCCAAAGGCGGGGATTGTATGGATAGAAAGTCCCTGAAGGTCAATGGCTCTTCAATTTCAGGATTTTTTTCCCTTCCTGACTGCTGGGAGGCAGAGATAGAAATTTTCCTCCACCGGGGACACTTATCAGTGGATCTGACCAGTGAGCGTTCGGTTATTAAGGGGATG
Source organism: uncultured Nitrospirales bacterium (assembly GCA_964347425.1). Taxonomy (GTDB): domain Bacteria; phylum Nitrospirota; class Thermodesulfovibrionia; order UBA6902; family BMS3Bbin08; genus CAYFYW01. Next base: position 849 of record CAYFYW010000123.1, on the reverse strand, counting down.
ATTTTTTTTACTCCGAGTTCAGTTGACTTTTGCACGATCAAATCCATTTTATCTCCTTTGGGAATGCCCTGTGCAAGTACGATTGATAGTGGAGACTCCGCAGAATATTTTTCCTCCGTAACTTTTTCGGCAAGCACTTCTTTCCTGTGAATGCCGGTGATCCTGCATACATAGCGCTGTCCCTGTCCATCAAGAATCGTGATGTGCTCTCCGGGTTTTACCCTGAGCACTAAAGTCAGATATCTTGCCTGTTCTCCACGGATGCTTATCTGTTTTGAGACAAGTTCTTCAGGCGGGAGGAATAAACGAATCATTTAACAATTATCATTCGTCAATTATCAATTTAAAATGCTAAATGATAATTTTGCATTTTGCAATTCAGAACAAAGTCCTATTTTGTTCTGTTATTTTGCCTGTTCTTTGAATATATCTTTTAGCTTGTCCATAAAGCCTTTTGACGAATCTTCTCCGCTGATACTGGCAAATTCCCGTAAGAGTTCTTTCTGTCGGGCACTGAGCTTTTTAGGAACATCTATATAAATTATGACAAATTGGTCTCCTTTACCATACCTCCCTAACCTTGGAACCCCTTTTCCCTTCAGATGGAATACCCTTCCTGAGGGAGTCCCCGGAGGAATTTTAATAAACTCGCTTTTCCCTTCGATAGTTGGCACTTCGATCTCACCGCCGAGTACCGCCTGAGTGAATGAAACAGGTATTTCACAATGAAGGTCATTGCCTTTTCTCTTGAAAAAAGGGTGTGGAGCGACATTGATTATTACATAAAGGTCTCCATACGGACCGCCTAAATTCCCTGCTTCCCCTTCTCCGGTCACTCTCAGCTTTATC
>CAYFYW010000122.1:0-2619 GCA_964347425.1 uncultured Nitrospirales bacterium | reverse complement strand
ATTACGTTTAATTCAGATATGCAATTTGACAAAACATCAGTAATTGAATGATCCTAAATGTGGCCTGTAAAAAACAATTCATGTTTAAAAACATTAAATGAGAGAGGAGGGGATTATGTCCAAAAAAATGAGTCATGAAGAGTTTATAAAAAAAGCTATTGTGAGTCTGAGGAAAGAAGGTTATAAGGGGATCCATTCTGTTTATTCAGGATTTAACAATGCCTTTAAAAAATATTTCGATAACGAAAATCCTGTTGAAGCTACAAACAAACTCGCTCAGGAGGGGAAGATTGTCCTCCGACCTGTTAAAGGGGGAGTAATGCTATATCTACGCGATGAAGCACCAGCGACGAGAGACGCAGGAGATGAAGCGCTGAAGAAAATGGGACTGTAAAAAGCGTCATTGAAAAGGCGTATTGCACTACGCCCCGAAAGCGGAAATGGAAGAGCAAAAAAACCGGGAAAATCATAATGGCGGGCATTCTTGATCAGACAAAGGATATAAGGAAGATATGGAGCGGCTACCAGTCTGCGAGGGTGTTGATTACCGCAAATAATTACAGGATATTCGACCGTCTTGAAGAACTGAAAACCGCAGGAAAAATTGCAGATGAGCTAAAGACAGACAGGAGAGCTACCGAGATTCTGCTTGACGCGCTCACAGGCCTTGGATTGTTGAAAAAATACAGAGGGGGATATAAAAATGCAGGCATAGCCTCCCGGTTTCTTGTCTCCGGAAAACTCTACTATCAGGGCGACATCATCAGGCATGTAGACAGCTTGTGGGATAAATGGTCGAATCTCGACAGGATACTAAAAACAGGGGCTCCGTCTCAAAATTCACGCCATCACGAAGCCTTTATTCTTGGAATGCATAACATTGCTTCATTAAAGGCAAAAGAGATAGTAAAAGAGATTGATCTTCAGGGTGTTAAAAAAGCGCTTGACCTCGGAGGCGGGCCGGGCACATATACACTGGAGATGGCTAAAAAGGGGATTGCCGTTACGCTTTTTGATACAGCGGAGACTGTTAAAATCGCGAGAACCGTCATAAATCAATTACAGAAGAATTCGAAAAATATAGCGTTTGTTCAGGGAGATTTCCTGACCGACAGTATTGGCAGCGGATATGATCTTATTTTTATGAGTCAGATTGCGCACGCATATTCAGAGAAGAACAATATCATGCTATTGAGAAAATACCGGAAGGCGCTCAACAGTAACGGCAGAGTTGTAATTCAGGAGTTTTTTATTAACGAAAACAGGACGCAGCCTGTTCACAGCGCGATGTTTGCCGTTAACATGCTTGTGAACACCGAGAGAGGCAGGACTTACTCGCCCGGCGAAATCAGAGACTGGTTTTTAAAGACAGGTTTCAAAAAAATAAGCAAAAAGATTGTCGCTGATGGAGTGCTGATAAGTGCGAGGAAGTAGATTTTAACCCTGATTATGAAAACATCTTGAAGAGAAGAAAGGTCACTGTCATGCCAAGCAATGCGCCTAAGATAACTTCCCGGGGTTTATGTATGCCCGTACTGACCCTGCTTTGTGCAATAAATATTGACATTATCAGGACAAGAAAAGAAGATATAAAACTTTCTGTCAGGAAAGTGACTGCAATCCATATTGAAAACGCAACGGCAGCGTGACCGCTGGGCATGCCTCCTCTTAAGGGCTGCCCCTTCCCGAAAAAAGTCTTTGATATTACCACCAATATCAGAACAACAATGAGCGCAACAATAGCAATATCCGATTCTAAGCGCTTCGCTATAGTTAATCCCTCCTGGAAGAAATCTTTAATAGGTTCGTAAAGAATGACATATCCGATTATCGCAGCGCCGAATGCGGTTATAAGAACCGCGCCCGCGGCGGTATCCTTGATTATTTTCGCCCTTGGATCATATTCTTTAAACAGTATGTCGGTAATTGTTTCAATTGCCGTGTTTATCATCTCTACAGAAAGCACTATTATGGCAAGCGTTATTAAAACTACGAACTCTGCCCCCCGTACCCCGAGTACAAAACCGGTAATAAGCACTATTATCGCCGCATACAGGTGATAACGCATGTGGCGTTGTGTCTTTGCCGCATGAAGAATGCCCTCTATAGCATGATTAGCGCTTTGGATCCATTTTCTTAATGGCATTAAATATCTCCTCTTCTTTTTTTCTCATTACCCGCGCCCTGTAACCTGATTTTTCATGGTCATACCCTAACAGATGCAGTGTGCCGTGAATCAAAAGACGGTATATCTCGTCATAAAATCCGGCGCCCGAGTCCTTTGCCTGAAATTCCGCCCTGGGTATGTTTATCACGATATCTCCAAGAATGTTATCTCTAAAATTTTGTCTAAAAGGAAGTCCGGCTTCAAAAGATAGCACATCGGTGCTTTTATTGATCCCCCTGTAAACGGAATTAAGTTCCGTCATCTTTCTGTCTCCCACAAACAGCACGCTTAATTCAGCCGCAGGTTGTTTCATGAGGGAAAGGATTTGACGGGATACTTTTGTTATTCTTGTCTTATTTAGGAGCCGATGCCTTTGCCGGTTTTTTATGAGTATTTTCATCCTTAATTTCAAAGCCGGGATAATCAATACGCCTGTGATACATACTGCTCAG
>CAYFYW010000121.1:0-2738 GCA_964347425.1 uncultured Nitrospirales bacterium | reverse complement strand
GAGGTAAATTCAAAACCGCCATGAATGCACTTTTTTGTCAAGCAGTTCAGATTAAAATAAGCATAACTTGTAGGGGAAAAATTGACGGTACGTACCATGAGAACCTGATTTGATGACTTATGGTGGTACGTCATGTGAATCACAATACTTGAAACTCTGGGAAAGCGGTCTGAAACCAGACCGGCGGCAAGCTTTTTTTGTTCCTGGATTTCTTTATTGGCTAAGTAATCTTGCCTGTTTAACATTTTCTCCGTTAAAAATTAAAAAGTCCCCCTGTTAGGCAGGGGGACTTTTCTAGTTGATTACAGTGTAACTACGTTAACTGCTTTTGGGCCTTTCGGGCTTTCTTCAATTTCAAAGCTGACCCTGTCGCCCTCGGCAAGGGATTTATAGCCGTTGCCCTGGATGGAAGAATAGTGGACAAAAACGTCGCTGCCATCTTCTCTTGAGATAAAGCCGAAACCCTTGGATTCATTGAACCATTTTACTGTTCCCTCTGACATTTTTCCTCCTTATGTGTAAATTTAAAGTATCAGAAGGCCTTTACTTGGGAAAAAAAAACCACAAAGCTAAAAGTCTTTGTGGTCTTGCCTGTTACAAAAACTTCTGAAACTTTCGAAATAATAATAACATGCGAGAGGTTAAATAGTCAATCGATTAATGAAATATTTCTCGGTTTTTATTGTTATTGATCTTGTAATTATCCGGGTTAAAAATTCTGTGCTGTCTGGTTCCGAAGTGTCTGATAACTTTACCTCACCAATTCTTCAAGCTCGCTCAAATTAAATGAACTTTCATGACACTGTTTCATCCACCTGGCGCAGCGGTTCACATCGAGTGGAACTCCAACAGGTGGAATTCCCGATTTAATGCACAGCCTCATTCCATTGGCAAGTTCGGGGATGCAGGCAATCCCAAGCGCACCTATACTTGGATGGTTGGCCTTTAGCCTCTTAAAAAGCTTTTCGAGCTCCATAGTGACAGAGATATAAGGATGGATGTTGTATTTTTTTAACAGAAGACTTCCAATATTAACAAAGCACTCCTCTGTACATCCCTTACAGATGGATTCAATATCTCCCGGGACGGAACGGCAATCCGGCCTGAAATCACGCAGACAGTGGGCAATAAGTGCAAATTTATATTCACTGTTTGTGAACGCTTCCTTATAAATCCTGTTTACCAACTCCATCTCCACCATATATATGTGATACTGTTGTTCTTTTGTTCTCAGGGTGCTGTCAAATCTCTGCGATAACGGCAACGTCTTTAAATGATTCTTAACATTTCTGGTATAAACTGATAGGGAATCTCTCAGAGTCTTTTTTATGAAAGAAATAAGTGGTTTATCGACGTGTTCTCCTGAAAGCTTGTCAAGAAAAGAAAAATTACCGCTTGCTTTCTGGATTTGAACGAGGAGCCTCTTTTCATCAGGGCATTTTTGTAGAAATAAGTCTGTTAAGTCTTTAATGAGACTGTAATATTGATCCGTTCCAGTTGTTTCGCCGTATAGAGAATATGTCTTCCCTGAAAAGGTTCTCTGTCTTGTTTCGTGTTCAGTCACGTATTTTTTTTATGATAACACATATTAGTGAGGAAGGCCGAGGGGTCAATGACCGTTAACAGTTGTTAGTTATTGGTTACAGGTTGAAGGATTTATAATTTCGACAATCATACTGTCCGGTATTAATAGAGTTTTACCGGACAGTAGTGAAGGCATACAGAATTGGGTCAGGTCTTGCAATCCGACAATGGCTTATCAAAAAAGCAGGCCCCGGCTAACGGAGCCTGCTTCCCGGGTTTTACAGCTTTACTATGTTTATTGCCTTCGGGCCTTTATCGCCTTCAACGACATCAAAGCTCACAGTCTCGCCTTCGGCCAGGGACTTGAAACCATTGCCCTCAATGGCGGAATAGTGTGCAAAAACATCGGCGCCATCATCCTGGGTTATGAAGCCGAAACCCTTGGACTCGTTGAACCATTTTACAGTTCCATTTGCCATGCTGATTTACCTCCTTTTTAATGTTTGAAGTTAAAGGATGTAAAGTCATAAAAAAACCGCAAAGTATCCAGCTTTGCGGTACAAATACAACAAAATACTCCATCAAGCTTCGTGCTGAGAATAGCATATTTTTAATTTATTGGCAAGCAAAATACTTTTCGCCGACTTGAATATTGATTATTTCCAGGAGTTACCCCAGAACCCCAGAAAAAAGGCGATTTTTAAGAGATAACCATGTAAAAGATAAAGAAAAAACAAAATTTAAACGTAGCCGTTACGTTATTGGTTTCCAAAAAATTGGGGGAACCCCTGTGATTATTTCCGTTTGACTAATTATCCCCATGTATGTTATTCTTTTTTTTTACACAAAGTTGTAGAAGTTTTTGTAATTGAGACTAACTGACAAGGCCACAAAGACTTTTAGCTTTGTGGCCTTTTTTTTGTGAGAATGTGAGAACAAGATTATCTCTGACACTTTAGTTCACTAAGGAGGTGAATGAGAGGTAGATAAAAAAACAGTAAAATGGTAAACAGGAAAAATTATTTTGCCAACAGGGAACTGGATAAACAGAGAAAAATTGCTGCCGGCTTGGTTTCAGACCGCTTTCCCAGAGTTTCAAGTATTGTTGTTAAAATGACATACCACCAGAAGTCATCAAATCAGGTTCTCATGGTACGTACCGTCAATTTTTCCCCTACAAGTTATGCTTATTTTAATCTGAACTGCTTGACAAA
>CAYFYW010000120.1:0-9687 GCA_964347425.1 uncultured Nitrospirales bacterium | reverse complement strand
TCGGGACTACGAGACAAGCAGGGTACAGATTATCTCCCATCACCACCCTTTAGTAAAGGGGGGATGGAAGGATTTGACCATAGAACACAAAATAAAATATCTGAACATATCGAGATAATAAAACCAGCTACTCCATGGCAGCATGTAAGAACAGTGGGTGAAGATATTGTAACATCAGAACTTATCCTTCCGGAAAACCACAAGATAAGACCTGTTGACATAGGTGCAATGCTTGCGGGAGGATTCACAGATATAAAAGTCAGAAAGAGACCAAAAGTCGTGATTATCCCAACTGGAAGTGAACTCGTCGAGCCGGTTGAAATCGATTCTCGGAATCGAGTCGCACCGACGTACCGAGGCAGTGAATTGATGAAAGGCAATATCATTGAATCCAATTCAAGAATACTTGCCGGTCTTGCTACAGAATGGGGCGCCGAACCAGTAAGATGGGCAATAGTTCCCGACAATATTGAAATACTTAAGGAGGCACTGCTTGAGGCCATTCGAATAGGCGATATCATTGTGGTCAATGCAGGTGCGTCCGCAGGTAAAAAAGACTTTACGTCTGCGGCGATCAGTGAAATAGGTAACATAATACTTCACGGTGTTAACATTAAACCCGGAAAACCGGTAATCCTAGGCCAGATAAACGATAAACCCGTGCTTGGTATACCCGGCTACCCGGTATCTGCATATATAACTTTTGAATTGTTTGCAAAACCGGTCATCCATGCGCTTCAGGGAATAGAAATGGATATAACCGAGACGCTTACAGCCAGATTGAGCAGGCAGATTGCCTCTACCACGGGTATTGAAGAATTTCTGAGAGTAAAGTTGGGAAAGGTTGGAGAAAACATTATTGCGAGTCCTGTAAGCCGGGGGGCCGGGATGCTTATGAGCCTTGTCAGGGCAGATGGTTTTGTCAGAATCCCTGAAATGAGTGAAGGCCTTGGAGCTGGTACAGATGTTGAAGTAAAGTTGATAACGCCTAAAGACAGGGTATCAAATACAATCGTGTGCATTGGGAGCCATGACAACATACTGGATATACTTTCCAATTTTCTCAAGAGAAGATATCAGAAATTTTCCTTCTCCTCTGCTCATGTAGGCTCAATGGGCGGATTGATTGCATTAAAGCGTGGAGAAGCGCATATAGCAGGTACGCATCTTCTTGATGAAAAAACGGGTGAATACAACGTCCCTTTTATACAAGAGCTGCTTCCTGATGAGAAAATTATCCTTACCACTCTTACTTACAGGCAGCAGGGTTTATTCGTCTTAAAGGGAAATCCGAAAAAAATAAACGGTTTCAAAGATTTATTAAGAGAAGATATTACGTTCATTAACCGTCAGCCCGGATCGGGTACAAGACTGTTAACTGACAAATATTTGCGTGAGTTTGGTATTGATCCGGAAAAGATAAAGGGCTATAAAAACGAGGAATACACTCACATGACTGTTGCCTCTGCTGTGCTTAATGGTATTGCGGATACAGGGCTTGGCATTCTTGCCGCATCAAAGGCACTTGGTCTTGACTTCATACCCCTTGCAAAAGAGCGTTATGACCTTGCAGTACCGGAAAAATTCTATGCACTGGAAATGATACAGGACCTTTTTGAAATAATAAAAAATGACCTGGAGTTTAAAAATGCAGTTAAAATTCTCGGCGGTTACGATACCACTGATATGGGAAAAATCGTTTATCCTGCCGCCTCCTGATCCCTGTCTTCTTCGAGCTTTCTAAGAACGTCTTTTTTCCTGATTCGCCCATGAAGAGTTGAACCGTCTTTGAATTCGAACACAGGGACATCAAACCTGTACAGTTCATAAAGTTCATCGTCTGAATCAATTGAGACCTTATTAATTTTGACATTGTACTCTTCCCTGATTCCGTTTATCATCTCTTCAGCCTGGTCGCATAGCCAGCATTCTTTCTTAAAGTAGAACGTGAGTCCGGCCATGCTTCGTCTAATTTCCTTTCTGTGTCCGACTCTAGGAATCCGGAGTGCTATAATCTGATGCGGCTTTAACCGATTCATCTACCGGAGCTTCCGGCTGAGGGGGCTCAATCGCTTCTTCAACTTCCTGTAATTCTTTAAGTGTGGGTAATTCCGAGAGATCCTTAAGTCCGAAGTACTGAAGAAATTCTTTCGTAGTACCATACATAAGAGGTCTTCCAGGGACCTCTTTTCGTCCCAGAATCTTTATAAGCCTTCTTTCAAGAAGCGTCTTCAAAACACCGTCAGAATTGACCCCTCTGATGGCCTCAATTTCAGCCTTTATTATAGGCTGTTTGTAAGCCACTATGGCCAGGGTCTCAAGGGACTGGCGTGAAAGTCTTGTTGGAAGTGCTGTAGCCAGGAATTTTTTTACCCACGGTGCACAGGCCGGGTTTGTAACGAACTGTACTCCGCCTGCCACTTCGGCAATAAAGATTCCGGAGTTTTTCAACTGATAATCTTTTACAAGTTCCCCGACAATCCTTTCAACCTCTTTTTCATTCATCTCAATAATGTTTTTTAAAGTTTCAACCGTTAGAGGTTCACCGGATATGAAAAGAAGTGCTTCAAGTATGGATTTTACTTCTCTATCGTCCATAATGAATTCAGAAATCTGCAACAAAATTTCGATGCATTGATATGGATTTCTCAGCCGCTATATATGAAGAAGCCTCTTCTACAACAGGCTTAAATCGTAACAAAATTTTCTTGAAAAGGCAACGCAATTAACGCAGTCACGCGATAAATGATTTATTATATGTAAATCTACGGCTAAAGAAAAGATATCAAAAGATGTGGCAACTCTTATCCACTGAATTTGATTCTTACATATGGGTACGCTTATTTTTTTGCTTGACATACGAACTTTTTTATGTAAAGATGCATTTATACAATACTAAGACATTGCTCTTATAAATTATCCGATAAAGCGAAATCCTATGTGAAGAGACGACAGCGAAGTGTTATGTCTCTTAGTCAAATATGGCCGATCTCCCAAGGTATTAGTCCTCTTGTAAATTCGGATTTTTGTTTAAAGGGAAGCTGGTTTAAAGAGGTTTATAATAATTGACTTTGCGAGAAAAGAGCTGTGTCCCGCATCACTAAGGCAATAATTCTTGGCGTTCTCACAGGTATATTGGGGCTGATATTCTATCTGGTTCCTGTTGGATATAAACTGGACGAAAGAATCGGTCTGCATTTCTTATTTAAAATGAGAGGCCCGCGACAGGCTCCACCTGACGTTATTATTGTCGGCATAGATAGCTTATCGGCTGACAAACTCAACCTGCCTAACGACCCCCAGAAATGGCCTCATGATATGCACGCACAACTCACCGAAAACTTAGCCAAAGAGGGTGCCGGAGTAATTATCTTTGATATTTTTTTTGGCGAGTCACGATCAACGAAGGATGATATTCTATTTGCAAACGCAATGAGCAAGGCAGGCAATGTTGTCCTGGTTGAGTCAATAAAGAAGGAGAAGGTTATTTTGAAAGACGAGGAAGGTTCGTCAACAGGAAGGCTGAATATTGAGGAACTTGTTTCACCAATTTCTCCTCTTGCGCAGTCCTCCGTTGCTATGGCCCCATTTCCCTTACCCAAAGTACCGGTCACAGTAAGTCAATATTGGACATTCAAGACAACCGCTGGAGATACACCGACTTTACCGCCGGTAACATTGCAGGTATTCGCACTGGAAGTGTATGAGGATTTTCTCCGTATCCTGAAGGACCTTGATCCATCTCATGCCGATGAACTGCCACATAAGAGGGATGAACTGATTGATGCTAAAGCCATTGTCAAAGTAATGAAAGTAGTAAAAGATACCTTTGAAAACGAGCCGATTATTGCAGAAAAGATGCTGGGGGTCTTGGAAAATTCACAGGAACTGACTGTTGACCCAAGGAAGAAGTTTCTTCTCAAATCACTAATAAAGATGTATGAGGGACCCAATAGTCACTTTTTGAATTTCTACGGACCTCCCCACACTATTTCCACTGTTTCTTATTATCATGTGCTTCAAAAAGGTAATGACCAGAAACAACCTGATTTCAACGGAAAAGCCGTATTTGTTGGTTCTTCAGAAATGTCCCAGCCTGAACAGAAGGACGGATTTTACACTGTTTTTTCAGATTCAAGGGGTCTGGACATCAGCGGAGTTGAAATTGCCGCGACCGCATTCGCGAACCTGCTGCAGGATATGCCCGTTCGGCCTCTTAAGTCTCATAGTCAGTTTATTACCATTCTCCTTTGGGGAATTGGGACGGGCATCTTATGTCGTCTGGTTTCGAATACCACAGCCGCGGTTAGTGTAATAGCGGCAAGCATACTGTTTTTTCTTGCAGCATTATCTCAATTCAGTACAGGGGGTATTTGGTATCCGCTGGTTGTTCCTTTATTCTTCCAGACACCGCTGGCTTTCTTCGGCGCAATGGCATGGAAGTACTGCGATGCGAACAAAGAGCGTCAGAATATCAGAAGAGCTTTTAGTTACTATCTCCCTGATGAGGTCGTTGACAAGATTTCAAAAAATATTGCAGACGTCAAAATGAGCAGTCAGGTTGTCCATGGGACATGTTTGTCAACTGATTCAGAACAGTATACTTCTTTATCTGAAACTATGGCTCCACAGGTACTGAGCAGTTTCATTAACAAATATTATCAGGTTGTTTTTGAACCGGTAAAACAATATGGTGGGACTGTATCGAATGTGGTAGGAGATTCTATGCTGGCAGTCTGGGTGACGTTAAATCCTGACAGTTCTCTTAGAAAACAGGCCTGCCTTGCAGCAGTTGATATCAGGAGTGCTGTGAATTGCTTTAATCAATCTTACGATAGTGTGCAGATGCAGACTCGCATCGGCCTGCATTCGGGACACATATTGGTTGGTAACATTGGCGCTATGGATCACTACGAGTACCGTCCGGTCGGAGATATTGTCAATACGACAGCAAGGATAGAGGGGTTGAATAAACACTTGGGTACCCAAATATTGCTCTCTGAAGATGTTTTGAATCATCTTAACGGTTTCCTGACAAGAGAACTGGGGGAATTTCTGTTAGCGGGAAAGTCTCAGCCCGTAGTATTACATGAATTGGTGTCACGGACAGTAGAATCCACGCAGAACCAGAGGGACCTTTGTGTGTCTTTCTCAAAAGCGCGTGATGCATTCAAGAGACAGTCCTGGTCAGAGGCGTCGGAGAAATTTCGTGAACTCATTGACAGGTTTGGCGAAGACGGGCCTTCACTTTTTTTTCTGAAGTTGTGTAAACAATACAGTGAGGGGCCGCAAGGGGAATCGTGGGATGGAATAATTCGTTTGGATAGAAAATAGTCAAAACAATTTTCAAGGCTTTTCTTAATTCATAAAAAGGGGGAGATGAATGAAGCAGATTCAAATATTCTGTATGAGCCTGTTAGTTATAAATCTGTTAGCCTGGTTTAGTTTCTCTGACGCTTTTGCCGCAGAAACGTGCGAAGATTGGGTGGCCAAGGTTGTCTCAGTTCAAGGAAATGTGCAGGCACGTATAAAGGACAAAAGGCAGTGGAGTCCTGTTCAATTGAACAATACATTCTGCATTGGCGATATGATCCGGGTTCAAGAGCGCAGCAGAGCAGCCATTGTCATGACGAATGAGACAACCATTCGTCTTGATCAGAATACGACAATAACATTCACTGGGATAGAAAAAAAAGAGACGTCGTTGCTCGATTTGATTACCGGTGCACTACATTTCATCAGCCGCGTTCCCCGTACCCTAAAGGTGAGCACCCCCTTTGTAAACGGCACGGTAGAAGGCACAGAATTCCTGGTTAATGTCTTTAAAGATCATACGCTTTTCTCTGTATTCGAAGGCCGGGTGATAGCAGCGAATGAATCTGGCAGCGTCACACTCACAAGTGGTCAATCGGCAACAGCCAAGGCAGGACAGGCACCAGCAGTGCGCGTTACGGTTCGTCCACGGGATGCAGTCCAGTGGGCACTTTATTATCCGCCGATTCTGTACTATCGCACGACCGACTTTCCGATTGCTGAAATGGATTGGCAGGCAAAGGTTCGGAGGTCTATCCGGTTTTACTGGAAGGGTGACCTGACGGAGGCTTTTTCGAGTATTGACGATGTGCCGGAAGGGATACGTGATCCACGATTTTTCAACTATCGCGCAGTATTGCTGCTTTCCGTGGGCCGTGTTGATGAGGCAAATGTGGACATTGCTCGTGCACTGGACTTAGCACCGGCCAATAACCATACTATTGCGCTTAAATCAATCATCGCCGTAGTGAGAAATAAAAAGGAAAAGGCCCTTGATCTTGCGCATAAAGCTGTTGATGCAGATCCTGATTCTGCCACGGCACGAATCGCTCTTTCCTATGCCCAGCAGGCAAATTTTAACCTCAAAGAGGCTTTATCGAATCTCCGGGAAGCACTGAAACTGGATCCAGAAAACAGTCTTGCATGGGCACGATTATCGGAGCTTTGGCTTTCATTCAGGAACCTCGATAAAGCCCTTGAAGCAGCGAAGAAGGCCGCAGACCTGGATCCTAATCTTGCTCGCACTCAAACCGTTTTGGGGTTTGCATACCTTACCCAGGTTAAGATACAGGATTCTATAAATGCCTTTGAAACTGCGATTAATCTGGATCAGGCAGACCCTCTTCCCAGGATGGGGCTGGGATTGGCAAAGATCAGAAAGGGTGAACTTGAAGCTGGCCGCAGTGAAATTGAGATAGCCGCAAGTCTTGACCCTAATAATTCACTTGTCCGCAGCTATCTGGGCAAGGCTTACTATGAAGAAAAACGTGACAGGCTGGCAATGGACCAATTGACCATTGCTGAAGAGCTTGATCCGCTTGACCCGACCCCATTTTTATATAATGCGATACGAAAACAGAGCCTGAATCATCCGGTCGAGGCATTGCATGACCTGCAAAAATCCATCGAATTAAATGACAATCGGGCAATCTACCGGTCAAGGCTATTGCTTGACGAGGACCTCGCAGCCCGCAGTGCCGGTCTCGCCCGGATTTATCATGACCTGGGCTTTCAGCAGCTTGCCCTTGTTGAAGGCTGGAAATCGCTTACTGTAGACCCAGGCAATTATTCAGCACACAGGTTTCTCGCTGACTCGTACTCCGCACTGCCGCGCCATGAGATAGCAAGGGTCAGCGAACTCCTTCAGTCCCAGCTCTTGCAGCCTCTAAATGTTACACCTTTACAACCCCAGCTTGCAGAAAGCAACCTGCTGATATTTGATGGGACAGGCCCGGCTGACCTTTCTTTCAACGAGTTCAACCCCCTCTTTCATAGAAACCGTTTTGCTCTGCAGATGAGTGGTATTGCAGGAGGAAACAGCACGTATGGGGATGAACTTGTTATCTCGGGCGTGCATAACAGGGTTTCGTTCAGTCTCGGTCAGCTCCATTATGAGACGGACGGGTTCCGGGAAAACAATGACCTGCAGAAAGATATATATAACGTATTTGTACAGGCAAGCATATCTCATAAAGCGAGTATCCAGGCAGAATTCAGGTACTCGGAGACTGAATCAGGTGACCTCAGGCTCAATTTCAATCGCGGAGATCCCGTACCGGAAATAGATTTTTTCCCGGAATTAAGAAAGGACGAACAATTTAGGTCTTTACGACTGGGGATTCGCAATTCCTTTACACCCCGCTCAGATTTAATCGCATCTTTTATTTACGCTAAAAGAGACCTTACTACTGACGGTTTTTTAGACCTCAGAATAGACACGGATTCAGACGGATTCATGGCTGAAGCACAACATATCTTTCATTCAAGATTACTGAAAATCATAAGCGGCGCGGGTCACGTAAGTAGGGATGTGACAGATGTTGAAACTGATTTCTTTTTCAATTCAACATCAACAAAAAAATTTGATATCAATTATAAAGAACTGTACGTATACTCGCTGATCAACTATCCGGAACCCGTCACATGGACTGCAGGCGGAAGTTTTAACTTATTAGATGGTCAATTTGTGGACTCCGACAGGTTTAACCCGAAATTTGGCATTTCATGGAATCCGCTTAAGAATACCACGCTCCGAGCCGCCATATTTAAAGCTTTGACAAAAACATTAGTATCAGACCAGACCATTGAACCCACACACGTGGCCGGTTTTAACCAGTTTTTTGAGGAGAGTGAAGGCACAGAATTCTGGCGTTATGGCGTTGCTGTTGACCAGAAATTCTCTGCAGATCTGTACGGTGGCACAGAATACTCAAAGAGAGATATAGAGGTTCCGTTTATCGGTATATCGGCTCCTCCGCCACCGCCACCACCACCCCCTCCTCCTCCTTCAGCACAACAACAACCTCCATCTCCTCCTGCTGCACCTGCCGCTGAAATTCTGCGTACAGACTGGGAAGAAAAACTCTGGCGTGCTTATATTTACTGGTCACCCCACACATTGGTATCTACCGGTGGAGAGGTTTTTTATGAACGTCTCGAAAGGGAGGCACAGTTTGGCAGTCCGGGTAACCTGACCAGACTACGCACGTACAAGATAAAGCCGACTATAAACATATTTCACCCTTCGGGTATGAACGCAAAGCTCGAAGCAAATTATGTGGACCAGGAAGGGAAATTCGGCGAACCTATGTCCGGGTTTTTTGCAGGTGAGGATCAATTCTGGGTAGTAAATGCCTCAATCGGTTACCGACTGCCTAAACGGCGGGGTCTTATTACTCTGGAAGCTAAAAACCTGTTTGACGAAAAATTCAATTTTCAGGAGATGGAGTCCTCTTTACCAAGGTTATATCCGGAACGGTTGGTCTTTGCCCGTTTCACACTCTCATTCTAACTGGCTCGGTGTACTTGACATCTTTTCTTTAGAGAAAGGAGGTGAGACAAAGGTTGGACAGGAGTTCATTTGAACTGCCTGGACAGGATGTCGGTATGGCAAATAACTTTTGTTAACATTTTAAGGGGGGGTAAATAATGATGAAGGGTAAGATAATGATGAAAATTGCTATAACAGACGCAGGAGAAATTGTTGTGGTTGATGATAAAGACCAACCAATGGACCCAACACCAATGGGCAATAGTCTCGAGGGAAAAACCATAATAAGAAATGCACAAATTTCTGTAATTACGAGCAACCCGTGCGGGTGGGTCTGGCATAACGGGCAGTGGTACTGGCGCTGCAGGCCATAAGTTAACCTGATTCTTTTAATCGCCATATTGAATGGAATTCTTCATTATAATGGCGATCGTCTACGGGAAAAAGCCGGTCTTATCTTTAGACCGGCTTTTTTGTTTAATCACTTCAAGATAGTGATCATATGTCGTCAGTATGGAAAGATTCTTTGCCCCAATGCCAAAGTTAAGACAGGTGAACTGCAAATCTTTCAAATATCTCGGGTGACATCTGTCCAAAACAGAAATGCTATAAAGGCGGAATGCCTCATAAACACAATAAACCCCGCACACTACAGCGGGACAGGTCGGCATGATTAACCATGTGACAACCTTAAGTTTGATGAAATACGTTTCAGAAACAATTTTGTTTTGACGTTTTTAGGTATTTGAAACGTCCCTTTTTTGTATTCACTATCGTAAATACGAATGTAAGGATTGGCTTATTTCTTACATTCGCTCGCTATGCGCTCACTGTTCATTCTAAAGGTGCCGTTATTGTGTTTCTTTGCCATCCCGCCTTTACCG
>CAYFYW010000119.1:0-5003 GCA_964347425.1 uncultured Nitrospirales bacterium | reverse complement strand
TGACAGTCTCCACAGTATACCGGGAATCCGTTCTTGCCGTTTGTGATTGCATCCTGTATGACCGGATCAGCGCTGTCATGGCATACCCCGCAACTCAAGCCCCGGTTTGTCACGTGCTCTGTGACCACATTCCCTACATGACACTCTGCACAGTCCGGAGAGGGGAGGAAGGTCTGGTTATGGGCCTGTTCGTGCGAAAGCCCTGAATGGCAGAACAGACAGTCCCTGTAGACATTGACATTACAAACACCTGTTATGCAGTCAACATCATGACAGGAGAAACAATCATATTGCTGGCCAGATGTTCCCCACGGTGAGATGGTAGGATCAGGAATCGTGCTACCTACAAGCAGATGATGCCTGTCCGGGATATGCGGTTTGATAACAATGTCAGGGTCTTCGTGGCAGAACCTGCAATCTGCCTCGGTCAAAGCAAGGGCACTGGAA
Organism: uncultured Nitrospirales bacterium; assembly: GCA_964347425.1. GTDB lineage: Bacteria > Nitrospirota > Thermodesulfovibrionia > UBA6902 > BMS3Bbin08 > CAYFYW01. The sequence goes on along the minus strand of CAYFYW010000119.1, from coordinate 4,556 downwards.
TTCTGTATTGCAACAATTAATAAGACGACAAAAAAGATTACGAGAAATGAAAAATATAATGCATTGAAAGTTATATTCTCTTTCATGTTCCGCAACCGGGGCCTTATGACACAAGTTTCGAAGAATTTCTAGTTTCTATCCAGTTTTAGGTCTTTCTGCTTTTTAGTGGCATTACATTAATCGACAAGAAATCGATTTAATAAAAGAAATTGACAAGAACATATATATAGCTTACTAATATTTTACATAATTTAGATTCAATAATTCAAGAAAAATCAATGAATTATAATAGAATTATACATGTATAAACAATTCAAAATCTGGATTCTATTATAATTACATAGAATCACTTATATGCCGGTGAATGGCAAATGGTGCGTCTGTTCCGAAAATATTTTTCCAAATCCTCCCCTTCGCCCCCCCTTTCTAAGGGGGGATGGGAGGATTATTTTCATGCTTCTTTTTGCAGATATGTCGGCATGAGTATTTTTTGTCAAAAAATTGCTACGCAGTCTGAATTAATGATAAAATTATTGAAATTCATATATGCGGCCAGTATTTCTAAATCAATGTTTAACAGTCAGGCTATCCAATAATTTTTTGATTTCCTCGGGCATCTCACCCTGCATATGCTCTGCAAGATACGAGTTGGTGGCTATAAGGTTCATTACCTTTATCATGAATTTCTGCTTCTCAGGAGTCATTGTCTCAAGGTTTTTTAACTTGTCCATATAAAAGTCGCGCGAGGCAAGCCCGAGCTCTGCTCTTACCTCTTCAAGAGTCATGCCTTTCGGCTTTATGACAGGCTCGACCAGGTTGTATTTACTGTAGTCCCTTACAGCTATGAAATCCTTGAGTTGCGGATAGAGGTCTGAATACGGCCATGGCGCAATGGCGAGGAAAAAGGCAAGGTCAGGATTATAGAATTTAGCCAGTTCAACTGTGTTTCTTATCTTTTCTTTTGTGTCATCAGGCATTCCGAGGACAAAGGAGGTTTCGGTTACGATGCCCTGGTCATTTATCAGGTCAAGAGATTTCTTCGATTGTTCAACTTTTATGTCTTTCTTAAATATATCCAGGGCTTCCTGGGTCGTAGCTTCCACACCTAGATAAATATGGTCAATATTTGCCTTCTTGTATTTCCACATGATATCTTCATCTCTGAGAATATCATCCACTCTCGTTTCAATAAGAATCTTTGTTTCAACGCCTCTCTCGATGAGCAGATCCAGTATCCTTTCCCACCTCTGTCTGTCGAGTGTCGGAGTTTCATCGGATATCATCACAACGTTTACGCCATAGGTATTTCTCAGGTGTTCAAGCTCATTCACAAAACTCTCAGCGTTTTTTCCTCTCCAGTGCCGGTTCCAGAAGAGTTGCTGAGAACAGAAACTGCACTGCTGGTTACATCCCCTCGACGAGCTAACAATGGCCAGTATGGAATCCTCCATGGGCCTATAGGTATAGATTGGCCAGTCTACCAGGTCCCATGCCATTGGAAGGATACTCAAATCCTTTATATATCCTCTTGATGGTGTTACAGCCACTGCTCCATTATCAAGGTAGGCTATGCCTCTGACTTTAGATACGTCCCCGTTAGCTGAAAGTGCGTTCATCAATTCGACCATTGTCTCTTCGCCCTCTCCACGCACTACGTAATCCACATAGTCAGATTGCTCCTTCAATATCTCTTCATAGCAGAAGGTGGGATGGACATTTCCAATGACAGTTATTACTTCAGGATTTATTTGTTTGGCAAGTTTCAATACCTTTAATGCATCCACTATCTCAGACGTAAAAGCCGTAGTCGCGACGACATCGGGTTGTATATCTGTTAGCCTTTCTTCTATTTCATCATACCCGTGCCAATAGCTCATTGCGTCATATATAATTGGGTCATATCCCGCAGACCTGAGGCTTCCGGAGATATAGACAAAACCCACATTCAGCCAGACACCTGCCGATTCGACAACTCCAGAGTGATAGGGAGGGGTAACCAGAAGAATTTTTTTCAGCTTTTTCATTAGAATAAAAATTAATCTTTATAGTTTTTTATTATAACACATGATATCTTTAAGCAATAAATGTGCCCAGCAAATGAGCGGTGACTGACACCAGAAGTTTAGAAGAAATTTAAGAATAAAAAGCTTTTAAATTTAAGTGTTATAGTTGATATGGTGTCAGTCACCAATTAGATACACAATTACATAAAATATGAGCTGTGCAAGGTTTCAATCACAAAGGGGATAATAAAGATAGTTACTACAGCAACAAGAAAGCATGCAATAAGCATCCAGGCTGCTTTTGTTCCCTGCCATTTAAAGAAATATCTAAGATGTAGATAAAGGCCATATAAAAGCCAAGTTATAAGCGACCACGTCTCTATAGGATCCCAACCCCAGTACCTGCCCCATGCCTGGTTAGCCCATATAGATCCGGCAACTACCGTTATGCTCCAGAAAATAAAACCAAAACCAATAAATTTATAACTGTATGCATCAAGCACTTCAAGCGAGGGAAGTATCTGATAAAACTCTTTATCTCCCTGCTTTTTCTTAAGGAGGAAAAGAACTGCCGAGCCCAGAGAGATTAATATCGCGCCAACAGCCAGTTTATTAAACAGGATATGGATTACAAGCCAGATACCGCTTAATGCAGGGGGAAGCTCTCTTAATTCAGGATTTGTAAACAGACCAAATGTCATCATCAGGAAACCCAGCGGGACTACAACAACACCTGCTGCCCTGAGCTTTGATAATTTCCAGCCAATCATAAGGAACATCAATGTTGCAACCCATGCATTTGATGATAAAACCTCGTATTTAGCCATGTATGGTCCGTGCCCCGCTATGTACCACCTTATGCCAAGGGCAATGCTGTGGGGTAAAAGCCCGATTAATGCAAGGAACATCCCGTATTTCAGTGCCCCGGTCTTTTTAAATGAAACACTGTATGCAAAAACTACTGTTGATAGAATGTATAAGCATACGGCAACCCAGTGGGATATGACCTCATACTTAAGTAACAATATATCAGCCATTTTTGATTATACCCAGTTCCTTTCTTATTTCTGATAATTCCTCTTTAAAAAGCGCCTGGTATCTTTTGGTTAAACCACTTATGTCGTACGCCCCCCTGTCAGCATATGAAATTAAATATACTTCTTTATATGGTAGTAAAAACATGATTCCGGTTCCGAGAATACCGATAACAAAGCCAATGTAGGCAATAAATATGCCTGGATTATTAACAAATATCAAACCGCTCCAGTAGCGAACACCTAAAAAGTGTAATATATCTTCTTTGATTTTGACAGCATCATTTGGAATGACCAGTCCGTTAAAAACAATGCTGCTGCCTTCATAAGCCGTCAAATAGAGGATCGGTTTTGTAAGGTAAAAGGATTTATTACTGATGTCAGGAAGAAATTTCATTTTAAATATATAGTTTGTCATTGGAAAGTCTGACTTACCAATGGCAGGCTTCTGGACGTTTGCTGTCCTGTTAATGTTAAAGTGTGAGAGTATTTCCTCTCCTGAAGGTCTTTTCATGACAAAAGAGAGCGTGTAGCCGTAATCACTGGACTGATATATATTTGTGCCTTCAATAAAAAGCGGATTGTTTATTGATAGCTTGTTATGTATTGTTTCTGTCTCCTTGATTACTTCTATTGAGCTTTCTAAAGACCTTATTTTCCCTCCTTCCCAGTACGTATGATCAAGTTTTGACAGGTGGACCTGAAACCCCGTATCGAATTCACCTGCAAAAAGACCTTTGTTTTTAACAAGAAAATTGATTTCCTTTCCATCAAATAAGTCTCCTTCTATAAGCTGTATAAACCCCCTCTTTTGTAAACAGAGTATTAAAATCGCAGAGATTATTACCAGCAGTAATCCAAAATGAAATATTACACCTCCCCACCTGCCAATGGAATTTTTTGTAAATATCAACCTGTGACCATCAGAAGGCCCTTTTGTATCAGGATTGCTTGTCATATAACTATAAATGCCTGAAAGCCGGAGTCTTCTTTTTTTGAAAATTCTTACAATCTCATCTAAATGATCAAAGGTTTTATACTCATTTTTTTGGGTTTTGTGTTCCCTGTTCTGTCTAAGATTTCTCTTCACCTGCAGATAAAGAGAGTATCCAAGAGATGCTGTTATAAGAACTACAAGCGTCAAAAACCAGAATGATGTATATACCCTGTTTAACTGCAAACGGTCAACAATTCTATAGGTATATAAGTTTTTTTCCTTCCAGAGCTCAAAATAGGAAGGGCTTTTATCACCAATCTGGGGGACAAAAAAACCAATCAGACATGCAATAAGGGTGATAATAATCAGGCATATGACAGTTTTCGGAGAGGTTAAAAACCTTTTTAATTTATAAATAAAATTCACATCTTATTATAATCTATTATAATCTTTATTATTATTTGGTGACTGACACCAAAAGTCTTCTAAGAAATTGATAAATAAGGATTGACATTTAAAATTTAATTTTATACTATTTCCTTCAAAATGGGGCGTCAACCAAGGATAATCATTGAAGGCTAT
>CAYFYW010000118.1:0-9423 GCA_964347425.1 uncultured Nitrospirales bacterium | reverse complement strand
CTCTTGTGGCTGCGGCTGATGCCCTTTCTGCTGCGAGACCGGGTGCGAGAAAAGAAATTCTCGAAACTTATCTGAAGCGGCTTGAAAAATTGGAGGAGATTGCAACATCTTTTAACGGGGTAAATAAATGTTATGCAATCCAGGCAGGAAGAGAAATAAGAATTATTGTAAAGCCTGCTGAGGTAAACGACGAACTCTCTGCACAGATTTCGAGAAATCTGGCAAAAAAGATACAAAAGGAACTTACCTATCCCGGTCAGATAAAAGTTACCGTGATACGAGAGTCCAGATACGTGGAGTATGCGAAATAAAAGATACAGGGTTCCGGTTAGGCCAATGGCTCGTAGAGAAGCCCGTATCGTTTAACGTCTGACGGTTAAGTAAAAGACAAGCCGAACAACCTAACCTTTTCTATACGATACTGGCATCGTAACCGTAACCATAACCGAGATTTAGATAATGAAGGTTTTATTCATTGGTGACATCGTAGGGAATGCCGGCAGAAAAACTCTCAGAGAAGGGCTTTTGAAACTCGTTGAAAAATTGAAGATAGACTTTGTAATAGCAAATGCAGAAAATGCCGCTGGAGGTTTTGGTATAACCAGAGATGTTGCTGAAGAAATATTCTCATTTGGTGTTAATGTTCTCACCTCCGGGAACCACATATGGAATAAAAAAGAAACCGTACCATATATTGCGGAAGAGAACAGGTTGCTGCGGCCTGCTAATTATCCAGAGGGCGTTGCCGGATATGGAAGTATTGTCTCTAACACCACTGCAGGAGAAAAAATTGCTGTACTTAATGTCTCCGGCAGGGTATTCATGAATCAACTGGACTGTCCCTTTAAGGTTGCAAAAAACGAAATTCAAAAACTCAAAAAGCATACCAATGTAATTATCATCGATATTCACGCAGAGGCAACCTCTGAAAAGTCTGCATTCGGATGGTTCCTTGATGGAGAGGTAAGCGCTGTAATAGGCACTCATACCCATGTTCAGACTGCGGATGAGACGATTCTACCAAAGGGCACCGCATTTATAACAGATGCAGGTATGACCGGTCCTGTAAACTCAATTATAGGAATCAAAAAAGAACTAATAATAAAGAAATTCCTTACACAAATGCCTGTTCGTTTTGAAACAGCTAAAGGGACATCTCTGCTCTCCGGTGTTGTAATAGATATAGATTCGGAAACGGGGCTTGCTACAGATATTCAGAGATTACAGGAGAAATTCCCCTAAAAATAGCTTTCTTAATTACTTTACCGCAGATTTGAGGGCCTTACCCGCTGTAAACTTGGGAGCCTTTGAAGCAGGAATCTTGATCTCCGCACCAGTCTTTGGATTACGACCCCTCCTGGCTTTTCTTCTGGTAACAGAAAAAGTTCCAAAACCTACAAGGGTCACCCTCTCTCCCTTTTTAAGTGCCTTGGAGACACCCTTGATAAAAGAATCAATGGCCTTTGTAGCAGCAGTCTTAGATATATTTGCACCGCTTGCTACCGTATTAACAATCTGAGCTTTTGTCATAACTATTCCCCCTTCTTTTTTTTGCAGTTTTATCAAAAGGCAACCACAGAGATCACAGAGATAAAATTAAATACAACTAAGAAAGACAATAACTCATAATTTTTATAAACATATTTTTTTAGCCACAGAGGTCTCAGAGAAAGAATTTAAAAAATATTTTTAATATTTTACGGGGACCTCTGCGGTTATTTTTGTTTAGGTTTTCATGAAAATTTCGACATTACCTCTTTTGCGTTCAATTGTTTCTATGAAAATTTGCGACGGAAGATAAAAAAAGATACCAGCATAAATGAGTATTTGTCAACAATTTTATTGCACCCAAATCCCGATATAGAAACACTGCTAAACTACTTTAGAGGGTAACAGTGTAAGCCTCGAACGGTTTTAAGCATCACAAAAAGCCTTACCTGGATGGTGAGCGGACTGATTCGCTGAGGCGAAGGGAACAAAGGGAAATGCTATTGGAAATGCTATTTAAGGAGTTCTATATACTCTGATGCCTCTTTGCTCCTTTCATCGTTACCGGCTTTTTCTACAATTTCCTGAAAATGTTGAACTGCCCCGTCTTTATCCCCTATCCTTAAATAGGCATGAGCAAGTTCCCAGTGGGCATTTATATATTCCGGGGCAATATCAAGGGCTTTATTAAATTCACCAATAGCAGCACTGATATTTCCAACCTTCACATAAACCAGTCCAAGAACATAGTAAGGGAAAAAACTGGGTTGTGGAAATCCATCAGGATATCGTACAAAAACTTCATTAAGAATATTTATTGCACTGGTATAATCACCCTTCCTGTAATATGCATACCCCATATTCGAATATGCCTTTTCAGGCGTCCTGTATAATGGATTTTTCAATGCCATTTTAAAATACTTGATCGCCTCGTCCCAATTTTCAATATCTAGGTAAAGCGCCCCCAGATTATTCAGCGCCTCAGAGTAATTGGCGTCAATTGATATCGATCGTTTATAATAAGATATGGCTTCATCGTACTCCTTAAATCCAGCACTTAAGTAACCAAGTGAGTACAGTGACTCCTTATGTCTCGGGTTAAATTTGACTGCCTTCTGGAACTCTACAAATGCATCGTTAAGCTGCTCTTTGGTCAAATAAGAGACACCTAAATTGTAGTGAGTCTCCGCTTTCTTGAGATCTTTATCACTCAGAATTGTTGCACAAGCAGACAATAACAGAACACAGAACACCCCGAAAAGCTTCGCCACTGGGCGAGCAAAACACAGTCGCCTCATCCGTCTCGGGCGACTCGCCGAGGCGGGAACACAGCAAAACATACTCTCCTTATATGCTCTACGGGTCATCGACTAAACCTTAACAAAAAGAACAAGAGAATTCAAGGCCGTACAACTCGATCTTCCTAACCCTAACCTTTTAACCCTTTTTAGGTTTTGCTATACTTTAAAATGAAACAGCGAGCGTAACTTGCCTGCAGGGAGCTTTAGTTATGAAAAACCAGGAAATTGCAAAGATCTTCAATGACATTGCAGATATACTCGAAATAAAGGGCGACAACCCATTCAGGATAAGGGCTTACAGAAGGGCTGCACAGAATATTGAGGGATTTGCAAAAGACATTGCAGAGACAAGAGAGGAAGAACTCAAGAAAATTCCGGGTATCGGCCAGGATCTTGCTGATAAAATCAATGAATATACAAAAACAGGCAAGCTTCCATTCTACCAGGAACTAAAAAAAGAGGTTCCCTCGGGTCTTCTGCAGCTGTTATCAATTCCGGGTCTCGGTCCAAAAACTGCAAAAACACTTTTTGAAAAACGAAAAATAAAAAACATTGACGATCTTGAGAGACTTGCAAAAAAGGGGGAACTGAAGGACCTTCCGGGTATCCGGATAAAGACAGAGGAAAACATTCTTAAAGGAATTGAGATGGTTAAGAGACACGGTGAGCGTCATCCCATTGGCCGCGTATTACCGATGGCCGAAGACATGCTGAAAAGACTCAGAGAAACTACCCCTGTTAAAGATCTTTGCCTCGCAGGAAGTCTCAGACGATGGAAAGAAACTATAAAAGACATCGATATTCTGGCAACATCAGCGAATCCTGAGAAGGTGATGCACGGTTTTATTCGCCTGCCCGGGATAAAAAATGTCCTTCTGAAAGGACCGACAAAATCGAGCATTGTCACACGTGAAGGCATTCAAGTTGACTTGAGGGTTGTAGATGAAAATTCCTTTGGAGCTGCATTAGCATATTTTACGGGGAGCAAAGCACACAACATACGGCTCAGGGAAATGGCAGTAAAAAGAGGATTAAAGATAAATGAATACGGAATATTTGAAGTAAAGACAGGGGCAAAAATAGGAGGTAAAAATGAAGCTGACGTTTACAAAGCCCTTCGTCTTCCTTTTATCCAGCCCGAACTCAGGGAAGATACCGGAGAAATAGAAACAGTCATGTCTCATAAGAAATTACCTGAACTCCTTGAGTTAATCGACATAAAAGGAGATCTCCATGTGCATTCAAAAGATAGTGATGGCAGTCTGAATATCGAGGAGATTATTGATCCAGCCAGAGAGAGGGGCTATAAATATATCGCTGTTACCGACCATTCGAAAGGTCTGGTTATTGCCGGGGGTATGAGTATAGATAAGATATTGGAACAGAATAGAAAGATAGAATCGATAAATAAACGTTTAAGGGGCTTCAGGCTTCTTTCAGGAGTTGAAATGGACATAAAAAGTGATGGAACCATGGATTATCCTGATGAAGTGTTAAAAAAATTAGACATAGTTGTTGCCTCAGTACATTCGGGATTCAGACAATCAAAAGAGCAGATCACTAAAAGGCTCATATCGGCCATGAAAAACCCCTATGTCTCAATAATTGCCCACCCGACCGGCAGGCTTATCGGGGAGAGAGATGCTTACGAGGTTGACATGGAAAAGTTTTTAAAAATAGCAGGAGATACTGGCACCGCGATTGAGATAAACGCATACCCGCTAAGGCTTGATTTAAGCGATATCTATGTAAGAAAAGCTAAAGAAATGGGAATTCCTCTCGTTGTTTCAACAGATGCACACGTAATCTATCAATTGGATTTTATGAGATACGGTGTAGGTATTGCGAGAAGAGGATGGCTTGAAGAAAAAGATGTCTTAAACACATATGCATACAGAGAGCTTTTGAAACGTCTTAAAATGAAAAAGCGAGCGTAACTTGCCGACGCCTGCCTGACGCCTGCCTACCGGACAGGCAGGCTCGTACCGAGACTCCGAGGGTCGATTCGACAAACCACTCAGATACCATACCCTGCCATAACGAAAAAGGAAATCCTTACTTATTTAAAAATTTTATTGTATTATGACCCATAATTATGGTATATAGTATCAGAGAAAAACGACAGTCTTTATTTTTTGTTAAATTTTAATTGCAAATAGGCAGACTATTCTGATAAACTCTCTAACGACTATGTTGATGTTATTTTTTTCTCGTTAGTGTAACAATGACAGATTTCAGCTGCGTCCTGAATAGTCGGGACTAACTATCAACCGTTTTTTTTACCGTAAAAAGGAGGGGAGGATGGCAAAGAAAAAGGCCGCAAAGAAAAAAGTCGTAAAGAAAAAAAGAAAACCAAATCCTCAGTTCATGAAGCCCATGAAGATCAGTGATTCACTGGCTGAAGTAGTGGGAAGCAGGCCAATTCCCAGAACTGAAGTTGTTAAAAAATTATGGGCATATATCAAAAAGCATAAACTGCAGGATAAAAAGAACAAGAGAAACATTAATGCCGATGCAAAGCTGAAGGTTGTGTTCGGAGGCAAAAAAACAGTTTCAATGTTTGAAATGACCAAACTGGTCAGCAAACATTTAAAGTAAGATACAGTTTATATATATTAATCTTCGACCCCTTTGAAAGGGACAGTCCTCGTTTATCCCGCCTTTTTTTGAGGATAAATGTGGATTGTCCCTAAAGTTGTTCTTTTAAAATAAACTATCTATTTTTTCCCACGCCTATTTTGTTGCAACACCTGCTAACCCAAATAATGCATGTATAAAACCCCAGAGAGCACAGAGGTAAAACTTAATATAACTAAGAAATAAGTGACTCATTAATTTTTATAAAAAAATTTTTTTAGCCACAGAGAGCACAGAGATTACATTCGATAAGTAAAGGAAAACTTTTCATCCCCGCCTACAACACGGGGTATTCAAAGTTCGATTTCCATAAAAAAAATCACTTTAGCCACAGGGGTCTCAGAGAAAAAATTTAGAGAATATGTTTAATGTTTGACGGGGAACTCGGTGGGTAATTGCAGTTTTTGGGGTTAATACTGCACCGTGTCTTAACGCCTTCTTTTCTTTGCCCCTTTAGATTTTCTGGCAGATTTTTTCTTGACCGGCTTTTTTGCAGTCTTTTTCTTTGTGATTTTTTTCGAGGGTTTCTTTCTCACCGTCTTTTTCTTGACAGTCTTTTTTAAAGGTTTCTTAGAAACCTTTTTGGTCTTTACTCTCTTAACCTTAGTTTTTTTAGGTTTTGATTTTTTGACCGATTTTTTCACAGTCTTCTTAGAAACTTTTCTGACCGGTTTTACCTTTTTCCTGGAGACTTTTTTAGCCGGTTTGGCCTTCTTAGATCCGGCCTTTTTCGTACTTACCTTCTCCGGAACTAATGTTTTCTTTAATGTTTTCGGTAGAGACTCCTCTAACATAACTTTCAGTTCCATTGCATTTTTCGGGGCATAGCCGAGGTAATCATTGTTAAAATAAATATAAACATCCTTACCCCGTTTGAGGTACTCTTTTATTCTTTTTGCGTCTCTTCTTAATTCCTCTGTGCTGTAATCTGTTGCATAATTTCCACCCTCACCATGCCTTCGGATATATACAAAGTCAGCAGTCAGAGGCAATTCATCAATAAACTCAGGCCAGTCAGCCATACAGACCGCTATGTTTGAAGCTGTCAGAAGTTTAAAAACCTTATTGTTAATCCAGCTCTCATGCCTGAATTCAAATACATGGCGTACAGGATACAGCTTGAGAGACTCAACAAAATCCTCCAGACTTTTTAGATTAGCTTTAAAATTTGGTGGTAACTGCCACAACACAACCTCTAATTTTTTCTGAAGAGGCGCGGTGGTATGGAAAAATGTCAAAAGCGGCAGTTCAACATCCTTGAGCTTTTTTATGTGAGTAATAAAACGGCTTCCTTTGAGGCTGAAGGAGAATTGGGCTGACGTTTCATCGTGCCATCTTTCAAATGCCTCTTTCTTCAGTAACCGGTAAAACGTTACATTCATCTCAACTGAGTTAAACTTCTCAACATAATAAGATAACCATTTTTTGGGGCTAAACTCCTCAGGGTAAAAAGTGCCTCTCCACGAATCGTATAAAAATCCACTGCATCCAATCCGGTACTTAGGCATAACGTAGTAAGTATACACGGAAATGGCAGCAATTAAAAATAAAAAAATCATATTGTTAATTTTTCTTTATAAATCAAAAGCTTATCAAACTAAAATCTGCTTGCTACCCTGTTGTTTCTATTCAATTATCCCTCCACCGATTACCCTTTCACCATCATAAAAAACTGCGCTCTGACCTGAAGCAGGCGCCCATTGCGGCTCATCAAATTCCACTTTAACCCTATGATTTTTCACAGGAATTATCACTGCAGGCCTCTCTTTCATGGTGGAACGGAATTTAACATGTACCTCCATCGGCTTTAAAAGTGAAGTAATGGAAATCCAATTTAATTCATTGACTTTGAAAGTTTTTTTTATTGCATCCTTTTTCGATCCAGCTATTATTGTATTTTTCGTCCTGTTAATACCGGTAACGTAATAAGGTTTACGAGTTTGTAAGCCAAGTCTCTTTCTCTGTCCTATTGTATAAAAGGCAATCCCTCTGTGTTCACCGATTATTTTTCCTTCCATATCAACAACAGGTCCTGGCTGCAAGATATCCGGAGCAAAATCCTTAATAAAATCCACATAACTCCCTTCACCAATAAAGCATATTTCCTGACTTTCGGGTCTTAAAGCACTTGCAAGACCGAGATGTCTTGCTATGTCTCTTGTCTTTTCCTTTCTCAGTCCCCCAAGAGGAAACAGGGTCTTTGAAAGTTCTTCTTGGGTCATAACATATAAGACGTACGACTGGTCCTTTTGAGGATCGACCCCCTTCAGTAATGAGTGACGTCCACCGCTCCTGACCCTCGCATAATGGCCCGTTGCGACTCTTTCAGCCCCGATTTCTTCTGCTTTTTTCAATAAAAAATTAAATTTAATAAATTTGTTGCAGAGAATACATGGATTTGGTGTTGTCCCTGTAATATATGAGTTGCAAAAATTTTCAATAACATATTTATAAAAAGTATCCCTGACGTCCACTGTGTAGTGCTCTATGCCGAGCTTTCCTGCGACCTCTCTGGCAATCTCTATAGTTTCAACAGAACAGCATATATTGGGATTTTTTATGTCCCTGAGGTCCCACAGCTCAAAACTCAGACCCACTACTTTATAGCCCTCTTTTTTCAGTAAGTAAGCGGCTACAGAGGAGTCAACACCGCCACTCATGGCAACTATTGCTTTCATCTTAAAACTCTCCAATGCATAAATCTTTTCATATTTTGATTCTAACATAATATTATTTTCCAAAAATAAAAGCAGTTAGTAGTTAATGATTTCCAAGATGTCATTCCCCCGCAACTACCACTTATAATCTACTTTGTTTTCTTACCATTGAAATTTAGAGTTTAATCTTCAATTTATGTTAATATTTTCTAACTATGGATAAAAAACTTTTGGATGACTCTCATAAATATCTAATGAATACTTATAACCGCTCTTCCATCGACCTGAGAAAAGGCCGTGGGATGAAGGTCTGGAGTTCTGATGGGAAAGAATACCTGGATTTCATTGGCGGTATAGCTGTAAATTGTCTTGGGCACTGTCATCCAAAGGTTGTAATAGCATTGCAGAAACAGGCCCAGAGACTTCTTCACGTATCGAATCTTTATTATATAGAACCGCAGATAAAACTTGCGAAACTTCTCATTAAGCATTCCTGTGCTGACAAGGTATTTTTTTGCAACTCAGGAGCAGAGGCAAATGAAGCGGCAATAAAACTCGCAAGAAAATATGCAAAGGACCATACATCACCTGACAAATTCGAGATTATAACTACTTATGGTTCCTTCCACGGGAGAACCCTTGCGGCACTGAGTGCTACAGGCCAGGAAAAATACCAGAAAGGTTTTGATCCCTTAGTCCCTGGCTTCAAACATATACCATTTAATGATATTGAGACCCTGAAAAATTCCGTTGCCAAGCATACATGTGCTGTAATGCTTGAGCCCATTCAGGGGGAGGGTGGGATAAAGATGCCTGAAGAAGGTTATTTAAAAGATGTTCGTAAACTCTGTGATGAAAACGAACTTCTGCTCATATTTGATGAGGTTCAAACGGGCATGGGAAGAACAGGCAAGCTATTTGCCTACGAACATTTTGGCATAGAGCCAGATATTATTAGCCTTGCCAAAGGACTTGGAGGAGGAGTTGCCATAGGAGCACTGCTGGCAAAAGATATGGTAGCTGCTGCTTTTAAACCCGGCTCTCATGCTTCAACATTCGGCGGAAATCCGCTCGCATGTTCAGCAGCCATAGCCACCCTGGAAACATTACTTGAAGACGGCTTTATTCTGGATAACTGCAAACGTATTGGGAAATATTTTATGGAAAAACTTGAGGGGCTTAAAAGAGATTTTCCATCCCTTATCGTGGAAATAAGAGGATTAGGTCTTATGCTTGGCCTGGAAATAACAACAGCATGTGGTTCCATAGTTGATTCGTGTGCAGACCTGGGAGTCCTCGTAAACTGTGCAGGCAGCAATGTGCTTCGTTTTACCCCTCCT
>CAYFYW010000117.1:0-1779 GCA_964347425.1 uncultured Nitrospirales bacterium | reverse complement strand
GCAACACGGAAGAGAGAAGCGTTTCTAAGTCATGCCTCACCAGAAAATAGTGGCATTTTGATTTCAGATTCACTAGTATCTGGTATATATTTTGTTATGCTTTTTATAATACTGACCAGGGGATAATTGGATTAAATGCATAGGAGATAGAGCAATGGGTAACGATTATGAAAAAGGTTTGTATCATCCCGAGTTGATGGAAGAGATAAGGAGCCAGTTTGAGTATGTCGATTCTGATCCTTATTCTGGAAGGCGGGTTTACCTTGAAGCCGCCTCAGGCTCGCTAAGGCCAAAATTAGTAGTAGAAGCGATGGCAAAAGAAACGTGTCTGCCTGACCAGCAAGGAAGGGCAAACCCAGGATCAGCTCATTCTGTTGAGGTTACTGCCAAGGGGATTGAAGACCTTATGATTTTTTTCGGAGCAAAATCAGGGCAAACAATACCAGGTTGGAGCTCCAGCCACGTGCTGTATCGCATCACAAACGCAGTTCTTTCCACCATCCCGGGAACAAACGTGGTAACAACCGGGCTGGACCACGCTTCAGTCCGGAGCGCAGTGACTAAGTTTGCCGAAAAATATGGGAAAGAAGAACGCATTGCCGAACCCAGCCGAGAAACAGGCTCGGTCGAACTGGATGCAATCTATGAAAAAGTTGATAAGAAGACCTGTTTTCTGGCAGTCATACATACTTCCAATGTTACCGGTGAAATATTTGACGTAAAGACAATTGTCGAGGAGGCCAGGAGGATAAAGCCTGATCTGTATATCATGGTCGATGGAGTCCAGTACTCGCCCTCTGATTTTATTGATGTCGAAGAGATCGGGGCGGATGCCTACGTCTTTGCGCCTTATAAGAACTATGGCGTCAAGGGCTGTGGGTATGCTCACGTTTCGGATAGATTGGCCAAGCTTCCGCACTGGAAATATATTTTTAAGCCTGAAACTAGCTGGGACCTGGGCGGTGTGGAGCATCAATCTTATGCTGCTTGGTCAGCTGTTGTAGACTATCTGTGCTGGCTTGGCAGCCATTTCACAGATTCTTCTGACCGGCGCGCCCAGGTTGTAGCTGCTATGAAGAGTGTTAAGGCACATTCGACAGGCCTCTTGTCTACGCTCATAAATGGCACCGATAAAACAGCTGGCTTGAAGGATATGAAGCATGTCAACATCATCGGGATGGGCGAGGATCTATCAAGTCGTGCCTGCCTTGTCGGTTTTAACCTCCAAGGGATTGAATCAGCCAAAGGATGCGAACTTTACAAGGAAAAGCAGCTCAGGCTTCATGCCCCTGGGCAAGATCCGTTCTTCGCTGCCATGCTGAAGCAGCTTGGGATATCAAGCTTTATCCGGTTGTCAGCCTGCCATTATAATACGCCTGAGGAGATAGAGCTTTTTATCGAGGCCACAGCAAGCTTTGCCTAAAAAACATGAGTATAGGAAGAAGTATAACAAGGTTGGTTTAAAGAAACCTAAGTTCCATTAGTTCCATTAGAGTCATAGTTTTACTCGCAACAAACAGGAGGTGGATAATGCTTCGGAGGGGAATTCTTATTTTCGCAATACTTTTTGTTATGGCAGGTAGTAGATATGCTCGGAGTCCTGAACCAGGGACGCTTTTCCTGTATCCTGAGCGTATCAAGTTGAAGGACGGCGGCTTTTTCAACGCTGAACGGGGGATGATGTTTGTGCTCGTAAATCGGTCAGAGAAAAACAGCGCGGTGATTGCGGTTGAGGTCTACCGTTTCAAAAGGTCTGAGAAAGCCGATCCCGAGACACCG
>CAYFYW010000116.1:0-6619 GCA_964347425.1 uncultured Nitrospirales bacterium | reverse complement strand
AAGAAGCTGCTCATTGTTCCCCTAAAGAATGCGTTGCAGGGATGTATCCGCTAACTAAGAAACTTGAAGACTGGCTGAAAAAGGAATTGGGGTTATCATAATAAGCCTCTGAAAATGAGGCATTTACTCCAAATTATTGTTATTATGTCGCTTCCTTTTCGGTACGAGTAGACTCCGCAAGCCATTGGAGATAATCTTTTGATCCGTCTACAATGGGAAGTGCAATAATCTCAGGCACACTGTAACTGTGGAGCTCCTTAACCTTTGCTGTTAAATCACTAAAAAGTTCCTTCCTTGTCTTAACAACCATGAGAACCTCTGAATCATCCTGAATGTTTCCCTGCCATCTGTAGATGGAACGAACGTTTTTTACAATATTAACGCAGGCTGCAAGTCGTATTTCTACAATTGATCGCGCAATTTTAGACGCCTCTTCCTCACCGGGTGCTGTGATGAAGACAACTATTTCTTTTATTTCGTCCATACGTTTTCCCTCTTTCGTGTTTGAGTTGAAAGTTTAAATTAAATGTCTGGATTATTGTCCTTCTTGTTAAATCCTCCTTTGAATTTTGAATAAAAAATTCTGATGTGTTTTATCGTCTATTCAAGCAGTTTACCGCTTCTCAGAAGAGTTTTTCTCATACCGTTTTTATGAATTAATGTTACTGTAGGGTTAAAAAATATGAAGTCCTGATGAAAGGGAGTCATTACCGTGCCTCCAAAAGAGCTGTTATCTCCAAGGGCTATGTGAATTGTCCCGAGTATTTTTTCTGACTCGAGAACATTATCCGCGCTTGAGGCCCTGTCGTTTGTCCCTATACCCAGCTCTGCAATGTTTGCATTTTCTGCTCTTTCCATAAATTTCGTCTTTAAATAATCTGTGAATTTTTCTCTTCCCTGTATCTTTTTCACCACGCCGTTTTGAATATGGAGGGTGATTGGATTGTTCAATCTGCGAGTTGGCGCCCATTCAAGAACTAGTCTGCCGTGTGCTGTTCCTTCCAGGGGTGCCAGAAAGACCTCACCTGCCGGAAGATTGCTGAAAGAGCCTCTTTTTGTAATTATTCCTGAGTCTACTATTGCCTCTCTTCCCTTTTTTGATATGGTCAGGTGGGTGCCGTTTGTGGTTTGTATTTCTATGTTCTCGCTTCTGTTTATAATTCGTGCTATTTTTTTTGATCTTTCTGCCATATTTTTCCAGTTTACGTTCATTGGACCACTGAGCATCGATTTATCGAACAGTGGCATGCTTGCATAGCGAGTACCACAGATACGGGTGAGAAAGTCTCTGAACCTAGTGTGTGTTGTTGAATAGTATGAAAGAGCTATCACGGCATTGACGGCTTCTTTTTTGAATCGTTTAATTATTCGTTCTGTTTCTTTTTGCTGTTTCTGGTTGATTTTTTTATCTAATAATGGTTTTAAGAGATTTTTTGATTTTAGAATTTTTAAGGTATTTTTACCGAATGCGGCGTGCCAGAGAGTCTCCGGGGGTTCGGCTCCGTGGCTTCCTGTCGATTTATATTCTGCAAAGTTTATTTCTGTTGAAAATGTTTTTCCTTTTGATGTAATCAGCTTTGCAATTTTTTTTACATTTCTGTCAAAGTCATCAGTAAATATAAGGATTTTTTCGTTTCTTTTAACCTTAAGGTTTGTCTTGAAAATATTTGCTATGGTTTTTATATATGTTTTTTGTTTTGCTGTTGTTTTTTCTTCATTGTTATACATAATTTTTTCTATTTCTACTTCTATTCTTACTATTCTTTAATCTTTTTATTTATAGTAATTATTATAGAGATGTTGACCTTGTTAGTCTATTCGCAAAAAAGTTAATAATAAAACAAAATATGATTTGACCACTTCGTTCATAGTGTTGCACACAACCTTGACAAATATTAAGTGAAATGATACGCTTCTATGTTGGTAATGCCCTTTTCCAACTGGTCGGAAACAATCAAAATCCCTATTAGTATCTGTTTTAGATTTAAGATATTAAATAATAATCTGACAATTTACTTGATAGCTGAGAAAAGAAAATGCTGAAAAGATATCTTTTGGCACCAGGACCTACTCCAATTCCCGCTGAAGTATTAGCGGCAATGTCAATGCCAATTATCCACCATCGGTCTACAGATTTTATCCCCGTGATGGAATCGGTAAGAAAAGGACTCAAGTGGCTCTATCAGACAAAAAATGATGTCTTGATCCTTTGTTCTACAGGCACAGGCGGTATGGTTGGTTCTGTGAATAACTTTTTCAGCCCCGGGGATAAGGTGTTGGTAATAAATGGCGGTAATTTTGGCGAAAGGTGGACAAAGATCTGCCGGGAATACGGCCTTCAGGTCCAAGAGATAGAGATTGAGTGGGGATATACGATAGAGCCAGAAACAGTTGAGAAGGCGCTTAAAAACAATCCGGATATAAAAGGGCTCTTTGTTCAGGCATCTGAGACCTCCACAGGTGTATATCATGATATAAAGGCATTAAGTAAAATAGTAAAAAAAAGAGATAACACCCTCCTGATAGTTGATGCCATCTCTGCCCTGGCAGCTCATGATCTCAAAACAGATGTATGGGGAATTGATGTCATGATCGGGGGTTCGCAGAAAGGATTAATGCTTCCCCCTGGCCTTTCATTTGTCAGTATCAGTGAGAAGGCATGGAAGATGTCTGAGGAGGCTAAAACGCCAAAGTTCTATTTTGACTATAAAAAGGAAAGAAAAGCGCAGGAAAAAAATCAGACAAGTTTTACTTCTGCCGTGACACTGATCATAGGACTGAATGAGAGTCTTAAGTTGATGCAAAAAGAAGGGCTTCAAAACATGTTTAAAAGGCATGAACTCCTTGCAAATGCTTTGCGTGAGGCAGTAAAGACCCTGGGGCTTGAGCTTTTTTCAAAAGAATCGCCTTCAAACAGTGTAACAGCGATTCTTGCACCAGAAGGACTTAATGGACAGGAAATTTATAAGACATTAAAGGATAAATACGGTATAACTGCAGCAGGAGGTCAGAGCCAGGCCAGGGGTAAAATCTTTAGAATCGCTCACTTAGGCTATGCGGGCATGTTTGATATCATAACGGCTATTTCAGGCATAGAGATGGTATTGAGGGGCATGGGCTATCCGGTTAAACTCGGCACAGGAGTTGCCGCTGCAGAAAAGATTTTCCTCCAATAAAAAAATGAAAGTTCTCGTAAGCGACAACATTTCTCCCAAGGGTGTAAATATCCTGAAAAAAGCTGGACTCAATGTAGACGTAAAGACAGGGCTGAAACCCGAGGAACTCAAAAAAGAAATTGCAAAATACGATGCCCTCATCGTAAGAAGTGCCACAAAAGTAACCGCCGATATTATTGACTCGGCCAGGCATCTGAAAGTCATAGGGAGGGCAGGTTCAGGCCTCGACAATGTTGACAAAATTACAGCAACAAAACATGGCATCGTTGTCATGAACACCCCGGGTGGAAATACGATAACAACTGCAGAACATACCATGTCACTCCTTTTTTCGATGGCGAGACAGATACCCCAGGCAACTGCCTCCATGAAACAGGGCAAGTGGGAAAAAAAGAAATTCACGGGAGTTGAACTCTACAATAAGATTCTGGGAATTATAGGACTTGGCAATATCGGTGCACAGGTTGCAAGGATGGCACAGGGCATGGGTATGCGCATAATAACCTATGACCCCTTTTTAAGCAAGGAAAAGGCAAAAGGCCTCGGCGTTAAAGTCGTAGAACTTGATGAACTAGTAAGAAAATCGGACTTTATTACCATTCATACTCCCCTGACGAATGACACCAGGGCATTGATTAATGCAGAGCGAATTTCTCAGATGAAAAAGGGCGTCAGGCTGATAAACGCTTCAAGGGGGGGAGTTGTGGACGAAGTGGCACTTTGTAACGCTCTTAAATCAGGAAAAGTTGCTGCAGCGGCACTGGATGTTTTTGAGAAAGAACCGCCGGGAAAGTGCCCTCTTCTTGAGCTTGACAACATAGTTGCTACACCCCATCTTGGAGCTGCGACAGAAGAAGCCCAGGACAATGTTGCGGTTGCAATCGCAGAGCAGGTGGTTGATTACCTTAAATCCGGAACCATTAGAAATGCAGTAAATTTTCCCTCTGTTTCAGCAGATATCCTCCCGCAGCTTGAGCCCTATATAAATCTTGCGGAGAGACTCGGCAGTTTTCTTTCCCAGAGTTTTGAGGGGGGTGTTAACGAGATTATAATAGAATTCAGAGGCGCTGTAACGGAACTTGTTCTGGAGCCGATAAGAGTGGCTGTACTGAAGGGGATTTTGACACCAATTCTTCAAGAAACAGTAAATTTTGTTAATGCCCCTTTGATTGCAAAAGAAAGAGGGATTGAGGTCAAAGAAATCACCACAGAGGATGCCGGTGACTATCATAGCATGCTGGCCGTTAAGATAAGGGCCGGCTCAAAGGAAAGTATGGTTGCAGGGGTACTGCATGGCAAAAGAGAGCCGCGCATGGTAGCAATAAATGGCTTTTCTGTTGAGGTCGTTCCGGAAGGTGAGATGCTTGTGCTTTTAAACAAAGATAAACCGGGTGTAATCGGCAGTATAGGCACATTGCTTGGAAAGAATAAGATCAACATAGCAGGAATGCAGTTTGGAAGGGAAAAACCAGGAGGTAAGGCCATTTCAATCGTGAGTATCGACACCCCGGTGTCAAAAGAGCTCCTGTCATCTATCAAGAAACTTCCTAATGTGCTTTCTGTAAAACAGATACATCTTCCGGCCTAAGAGAGGCGTATTTCTGATGTCAAATCTCAACGCTCTAGAGAAACCCAGTTATATTTAGTTTTATCTCTGTGCTCTCTGCCCTTTATCGTCCGGTGCAGGGCTCTGTGGTTTTCTAAATGCATTATTTGGGATCTGACTAAGAATTTGAGGAGAAGAAAATGGCAAATATTGTAGTTGTTGGTGCGCAGTGGGGTGATGAAGGTAAAGGTAAAATCGTCGACATGCTTACTGAGAATGCCGATGTCATAGCACGGTACCAGGGTGGGCATAATGCCGGGCATACCGTTGTTATAAAAAATAAGAAATACGTCCTCCATCTTATCCCTTCGGGCATACTGCACAGGGGCAAAACCTGTATTATTGGCAACGGTGTTGTTATTGACCCCGGAGCCCTTCTTGAGGAAATCAGGGGACTGAGGCACAGGGGAATTCCAGTAGGCAGGAATCTTTTTATTAGTGAGAGTGCGCATGTTATTATGCCCTATCACATTGCGATTGAGAATAAAAGCGAGCAGGCCAGGGGTTCAAAAAAAATCGGTACAACAGGCAGGGGCATTGGTCCTGCGTATGTTGATAAAATGGCAAGAAGCGGAATAAGAATGATAGATTTAATGGATAGCAGGGTGTTTAAAGCGAAAGTAAAGGCAAATCTCTCAGAGGTGAATTACCTGCTTGAAAGACGGTATAGGGCAGAAAAGATCAATCCCGGAAAGGTTTACTCTAAATACATGAAATATGCAGAAGCCCTTATTCCCTTTATTGCAGATACGGGTGTGCTCATAAACAAGTTTATGGATAAAGGCAAGGATGTCCTGTTTGAGGGCGCCCAGGGTACGCTGCTTGATGTGGACCACGGGACATATCCCTTTGTGACATCTTCGAGCGCTTCCGTAGGGGGTGTATGTACGGGCCTTGGGGTGGCTCCAACAAAAATAGACGGGGTTCTAGCTGTGGTCAAGGCATATACTACCCGAGTTGGAGGCGGGCCTTTCCCGACGGAATTAAAAGATAAACTGGGCAAGCTATTGCGTTTACGGGGCGGTGAGTACGGCGCTACAACCGGCAGGCCGAGGAGGTGTGGCTGGCTGGATGCTGTTGGTTTACGGCATGCGATACGGATAAACGGCTTCAGCGGCATTGCTCTGACAAAACTTGATGTGCTGGATGAGTTGGAAAAAATAAAGGTGTGCGTTGCCTATAGATACGAAGACCCGTACAAACTGTGCAGTTGTAGCAGAAAAGGAAGGGCATGTAATTTTACTGATATACCACATAATAACAGGGTCCTTGAAGGGTGTAAGCCGTTATATAAAGAGCTCAGTGGCTGGAAGAGGAGCACACGGGGAATAAGAAGATTGAGAGATTTACCAAAACAGGCACGGGCTTATGTTGATTATATTGAGGACCTGCTGAATATTCGTGTAGATGTAATCTCTACCGGAGCAAAAAGAGACGAGGTTATTGTTCTTCGGAACCCGATGAAGGGGAAAAAGAGATATAGATAATAACCAATTACCAAATTCCAGACTCCAGATCCAGGCTCCGTAGCCCCGAGACATCGGGGCGGAGGATACGCTGTTTTTGGGACCTTTATTCTGTTATACTAATTTCTGTTCATATTGCTTTTGATAACTGGAAACTGTCAACTGTAAACTGTTAACGTCATGTAGTGTGGGCCGCTAGCTCATCTTGGTAGAGCACCGCCCTTTTAAGGCGTGGGTCGAAGGTTCGAATCCTTCGCGGCTCACCATTAACTGCAAGGTGTAAGGCAAAAGTCAGAGGGCATAAGGTGCAAGGATGAGGCTTGGGTACAAGGATAATATTGCATGGCATAAAAATCAGGAGGCCATAACAA
>CAYFYW010000115.1:0-3075 GCA_964347425.1 uncultured Nitrospirales bacterium | reverse complement strand
TGGAAGATAAAGAGAAATTACTTTTTCCTGTGTAACAGAAAAAAAAATCCCTTGAGTTATTCAACGATATACTTAATTTGGCTGAATCGCCGGTCGATAGACGCTCGGTACTTCCCCGAATGGAAAAGCTCTATATGGAAATCATTTCGAAGTATCCTCAAACAGGCCTTGCTCAGGAAAGTTACTGGAAGCTGATTAATATTTATTTAGTAGATTACTCTCCTCCGCACTATATAAGAGCACATTCCCTTTATAGTGAATTTTTGGGGAGGTATCCGCGGTCGCCAATAAGGGGCTTGATTGAATGGACACTTGTCAAAAGGTACTACAACGATGCCCGATGGGATGACCTCATAAAGGTGTGCGCTCCGGCCTTTGAAACAAATGCTAATGAGGGGAAAAAGCTCAGGCCCGCATTGATTTTTATATGCGCTGAGGCACATTTTCATCTTGGCAATTTTGTGGAGGCTGAAAAGGGCTATGTGAATATGATAGAACTTTTCCCTGATTTACGGGAGAGTGAGAAGTCAAAGGCAAGACTTGAAGAGATGAGAAAAAAAGGTGTACAGGCCAATGATCCTGTAACTCCTTAGTGTAAACCACACCTATGCTCAGCTAACTTTTCCCCTGAAAGACCTTCCTCATAAACTGTGTGAAATAGCCCACAGACAGCACATTTAATGTATTTATTACATGCAGTTAAACTATAACTTTTTAATTTATTGACGTTTTTTTACGTTGTTTTTTGGCATCTTTTTTGCTTATTTAATGCAGGGTGCGTAATGAAAGGCAAAAAAAGACATAAAAAGCAGTACCTTACTTTTTTTATCGCTCTTTCTGTGTTCATTTCTTTTATTTTAATCAATTCCCTTTCGGCAGCGGTAATGCCTGACTATCAGAGACTTGAACCTGTAAAGGCGTACCTTAAAGCTCCCATAGGTGTAGCCATAGATTCATCCGGGAACATCCATGTTACGGATTTAATTGACGACAAGCTGCTCATATACGACCAGGCCGGTCAGTACACAGGGGGTCTTCTGGGACTTGCAGAGCCCATCAGTGTTGCAGTGGACGGGGCAGGGAAGATTTACATAGGTAACAGGGCGCCGGGGAACGTTGAGGTATATGGTTCAGACCTCGGTTTTCTGTACAAGCTTGGTTCCGGAGACGGAGAATTCACGCACCCCAATGCAATTGCAATAGACGGTGCCGGCAACATTTACGTCTCCGACGGCAAGGAAGATGAGATAAACGTTTACAATCCTGACGGCTCCTACAATTTTTCCTTTGGTAGCACAGGCAGTGGAGACGGTGAGTTCAACTTTCCCACCTCAATAACAACAGACGACACAGCAGGAGAGATAATAGTTACAGACCTTCAGAAAGTAGACGGGCATGACGGTGCAAGGGTGCAGGTATTTGGCATGAACGGGGTGTTCAGGAGGAGTTTTGGGGAGTTTGGGGTAGGCGACGGGAAGTTATTCAGGCCCATGGGAGTGGAGGTAGACGAAGAGGGCAGGATGTACGTATCGGATTCATTTCAGGATGTGGTACAGGTATTTGACGGCAACGGAGCATTTCTTGGAACGTTATATGATTTAGATAATCCTCTGAGAACGCCTTTAGGGATAGTTTTTGGAGAAAGCAACAGGTTGTTTATAGTGTCACAGAATGCCGGCAGGGTGGACGTTTACAGAATGGGCCTTGCAGCTCCCGATGTATCGGTAAGTCCCCTGTCTTATGACTTTGGTGAAGTAAATGTGGGCAGTTCAGCGGAAGGCACGATAACCGTGACGAATGAGGGTACAGCGGATCTCGTAATTGATGCGGTTACCAGCCCTTCATCGCCATTCAGCAAATTAGCGGATGGAGATAATTGTTCAGGGCAAACACTCACACCTTCTGAAGCCTGTACGATTAACATAAGGTTTGAGCCGGCCAGTGCCATTTCTTATGCAGGTGACTTCAATATACCTTCAAATGACCCTGATGAAAATCCCATAACAGTAGGTTTGAGCGGTACAGGCGCCATAAGCAACGGTACTCCAACTGCTGATCCGGGGGGGCCGTATTCTGGCGTCGAAGGAGAGGCAATAATACTTGACGGTTCAAATTCAACCGATATGGACGGAAGTATTGTGTCCTATGAATGGGATATAGATAATGACGGAACGTATGATTACAGTTCTTCAACACCGACTCAGAGCCATACTTATCCTGAGGAGGGTCTCTATACAATTAGTCTGAGGGTTACCGATAATGCCGGAGGAACGGGCGAGGCACTGACAACGGCTGATATTTCCGATTCCCTGCCAACAGCAGACTTCACAGGAGCTCCCACAAATGGAGCCGCACCGCTTACAGTTGCATTTTCAGACAACTCCACAGGTTACAGGCAGCCTCTGAGTTATGAATGGGATTTTGATAATGACGGCGTTACTGATTCGACGGATTGTGATCCGGCATATATTTACATTGAGCCCGGTACATATACGGTAAAACTGACAGTCACGGATTCTGCCGGAGGCACGAGATCACTGACGAGGACCAATTACATATTAGCCGGGTCGTCCGGATGTTCAAATCCTCCTGTCAGGATTGCCGGCACCTCTTCATATTTCTGGACAATTCAGTCCGCAGTAAATGCAGCAGTAGACGGAGACACAATCCTGAGTCAGGCTACAGGTTTTATTGAAGACATTTACCTTAACCGTAACATATCACTTGCCCTGGTGGGTGGATATGACTGTGATTATGTGGACAATTTAGGAGTAACAACAGTTAACGGATCGATGATATTTAATGATGGAATGCTTTCGATTGAAAACATAGTTCTTGAATAAAATAGTGCTATGAGAAATGTTTAAACTTAAGTTAAACAGAGTGTGACCGAGATATATAGTGTGCATGAATAGCATATAGGGAGGTGTATAGAGTGAAAAAGAAAATACTGATATTAATGATAGGGTTTTTACTCATCGGGGTAAATCTCTACGCAGCAGGTGACCTTATTGTAAACGGTCAGCTTGGTATTGGAACGACTCCAGCTGGTAATGCCAAGGTGGATATTAGTAG
>CAYFYW010000114.1:0-4925 GCA_964347425.1 uncultured Nitrospirales bacterium | reverse complement strand
ATATTCTTGCCGGGTTTTACTCAAAACGAACTTGAGGATTTTATGAAAATCCTTAACACAGACTTTGAAAATATCGCAACTGATGACGATATAGTAACGCTTCTATGGGAAAGAGACTTCGAGAATATAAAATATATTGCAGATGATGATTTCCTTTTCGATGAAGAAGAGAATACAAGGAAAAAATTTTATGATGAAGTCAAAAGTAGACTTTACTCTGATGAGGACCTTATGAGGGCCTATCAAGACGGGCTATCAGCAGTAGAAGAAAAGTCAAGCATCACTATTCCAATAGATGATTCAGATCTCAAACACATATCAAACGAAATAGAAGAAGAAACCTACCCTAAAATAGAAAAAGTCATAAAAATCCTCCTTGAATTACTCTACCAGTCAAAAGAGAAAAATTCTTTCTCTGAAGTTGTGAATTTTATAGAAAATACAATGTCCTATTGCGTCAGTAATGGTGATTTTGAAAAGGCCTCTTTCATTGTCAACTCTGTAAAACTCTGTACGCAAGACAGCGACATGGGAGAAGAAAGAGTCAGAATTTTAAAGAAAATTTTTTCCTCGATTAACAGTGAACCTTTTATTCAGAAAATCGGCAGAAGTATAGACGGTGAAGCAGCAATAGAAGATGACCAGTTGATCAGCTTTGTGAAACATCTTGATAAAACTTCTCTACCATTCTTTATGCGGCTTATGGGAGAATTGCAGAGCATTAAAGGCAGACGTCTCTTGATAAATATCCTGACAGTCCTTGGAAGACTTGATATAAAAACCATTGCCGAGGGACTTCATGACAACAGATGGTATGTTGTCAGAAATACAATCTCGATATTAGGAAAAATAGCTGATGCGACAGCTATCAAATATTTGACAAATATCATGTCTCATCCTGATCAAAGAGTCAGAAAAGAAACTATCAAAATAATGGGCGGCATTGGAGGTTCTCACATACTGCCACATCTCAGGAATGCACTCAATGATACCGATCCATTTGTCAGAACAACTGCTGCGAGGATGCTCGGTAATACAAAAAGTGAGGCCGCGAAAAAGATACTATTGATCGAATTATCAAAAAAAGCCTTTCTGTCAAAAGATTTTATTGAAAAGAAAGAATTTTATGAGGCTCTTACCCGCTGGCAAGATAAAGAAGTTAAAGACTTTTTACTTGCAACGCTCGAAAAGAAAAAGTTCTGGAATAAGACAAGAAATGAAGAGACAAGAGCATGTGCAGCATATGCCATTGGTATGATAGGAGATAAAAATGCCATACCATCTCTGAAGAAAGCGCAGCGCTCAAAAAACAAATTACTCAAGGCATTCACAGCTACTGCAATTAAGCAGTTAACAACATAATATGTCTTCTACTGATAAGGAAAGACCATCCAAAGACCTGATAAACTACCTGGCGGTAGCAATAAAAACAGCGCAGCTGCATCAGCTTAATAATATTGCCGTAATCGACACCATAAAAAAGTTGATTTTCACTGCCAATTCCCTTCTGTCAGACGGAGAAATCATTCTTGAACTGGTAGGTGAATTTTTCCAGGTAAATGGCAGCAGAGTTCGATACTCAATGGATTATATCTTTAACTATGATTTTCTTGTCAGGGAATTCAAAGAGAGGGAGTTGGGTACCATCGTTTTTGGAGATACCCTTCAGGAAGACGACGTAAAAGTCTTGATTTCTGCTATCATATCGGCCGGTTTTTCCGAAGAGCCTTACGAGACGCTTTCCGAAAGCATTAAAAACACACAAAATATAAGCATAAAGAAATTAAGACCGATAAAATATGATGCGTCTGAACTCGACCGGAAACAGATCGTAAAAAAGACCTATTTTAACGCCGTGTCATTGGCCAAAAACATATCAAAAAAACTGAGTACAGGAGAAAAAATACATCTCAAAAGAGCCAAAAGAGTAATGGAGACAATAGCAAACCACATCATCGAAGAAGAATCAATGCTCATCGGTATGACCACCATAAAGGATTTCGACGAATATACCTACAACCACTCGGTAAATGTCAGTATCCTTTCTATAGCACTTGGCCAACGGATAGGTCTTCCGAGAAAATCCCTTGCTGACCTTGGTCTGTCAGCCCTTCTTCATGACATAGGAAAAACTGAGGTGCGAATAGAAATTTTGAATAAGAAATCAAATTTTTCAGAAGAAGAATGGAAAGAAATGAGGAGACATCCAGTGTGGGGTGCACAAGCAATTTTTAGAATAAAAGGTATAGACACATCCTCCATGAGTGCATTTATATCATCTTTTGAACACCATCTTAACTATGACCTTTCAGGCTACCCGAAGTTAAAGAGCAGTTTAAAACTGAGTCTTTTTTCGAGAATAATTGCCATAGCAGACCAGTATGATGCAATGACATCTTCAAGGGTTTACTCGAGAACACCAATACCTCCTGATAAAACTTTAAGCATAATGGTCGAAAGGAGTGGCAAGCAGTTGGATCCCTATCTCCTGAAGATTTTCATGACCATGGTTGGGGTTTATCCGCTCGGCAGCCTCGTGATGCTCAATACCAATGAATTATGTCTTGTTTTCGAGAACAATCCAAATCAGGATTTTCCCGACAGACCCCGTGTATATGTAATCGTAGACAGCAACGGGAGAAAGACGAAAAAAATGGTTGACCTGATGGAAAAAGATGACGGGGGAAACTTTAGGAGAAATATTGTGAAGACCCTTGACCCTAACCAGTACAAGATAAATCTTGCAGAATATCTGCTCTAGCCAACTCCACTTTCCCTATACGCAACCTCTGCGGTCTTTTATGATAAACAAACTCTCAACAAATACAGTGTAATTAAATTCCAAATCACAAGCCTGCCTGCCGCCTGCCTACCGGACAGGCAGGCTCGTACCGAGGATATTCGGTCAGTGTTTAATATTTGATTATTGATGCTCGGAATTTGACTTTTTATTTTTTAGCGTGGGGTTTACAAAACAAAACCCAATTGGTAATATTTATACGTGTTTCAAGAATATTCACACATAAGTTACAAGTTTTAAGTTGCAAGTTACTAGTTTTAAGTTATTTCTGGAGAGGTGGCCGAGCGGTTTAAGGCAGCCGCCTGCTAAGCGGTTGTGGAGGTAATACTCTACCCAGGGTTCAAATCCCTGCCTCTCCGCCATGAAAATGAAGATTCTTGATTTCACAGACTAAAAAACAGAGACTGCACTGATAAAAATAAGATTATTATGAAGGTAATCTGTGTTATCATCTTAATAAAGTTCGGTGTAATCAGCGAGGATAATGAGCATTATACCAGGAGGAATTTATGAAGAAATGTTTCACGGCAATAGCTATAGCAATGATACTTGTTTCGTTCTCAGCATGTAAGAAAAAAGGGGAAGAATCAATTTCAGAGCCCCCTCTGCGAAAAGGGCCGATATTGGATGCCCCTCTTACAACGCCGGGGCATCAGAGAGACCAAAGAATCCAGTTCGAGGTAGTCGTACCAGAGGAGGTAAAAAACAAGTGGTCTGCAGTAAAACTTCTGGTAGAAGACAAAAAATTGAGCAAAACGCAGGAATTTACGGTCAATCTAGGTGATGAACTCAAAATTCCTGATTCAAAAATAACCGTTAAAGTAGAGCATTTTTTCCCTGATTTCAAGATGAGCGGACAGATTATCACATCAGCTTCAAACAAACCAAACAATCCCAGTGCTGGAATAGTAGTCTTTGAGGCTGGCAAACAAATATTCCCTGAATCCGGGAAAGTGGGCTGGATTTACGAAAAATTTCCAACCGTACATCCATTTCAACACAAGCGCTTTGGACTGATATTAAAAGGAGGGGTCGAGAGACAGTAGTTGAAAGTTAAAAGTTAAAAGCTGAAAATTAATGAGAAAATAGACAAAGCATCCTGCCTCGCAACAAAAGAGTCAGTCCTGAAAATCAGTGTAATCAAGACCCTATCTGAATCAAGACCCCATAATAAAACTAAAGTATTAGGACTTTTATCCTAATTAAGGGTTAGACCAATGACGGATTGACAATTATGTGCGGACATAGTATAAATCTAGTACACCTCTGTACACCCTTTAACATAAATGTTTCTGTAAGTGGCATCTGATTCCTTAAAAGGGAATCGTAATATGACAGGACAAAGGAATAAATTCCAAAAGAAAATACTTTAAACCCTCGAAAATAAAAAAAAAAAATGAAACAGTGAAATAGGGGGGCAGGGAAAGGAGTAATAAATGAAAAGAGAGAAAAAGAAAAAGGGAGGGGGACAATCATGAAGATGTACAAGTTATCAAATGTAAAATTGTATCTGATGATACTGGCACTAACAGCTTTCATTGGATTCAGTATTTCATTGCTTTCTTCAGCCTGGGCATTTGAGCCTGCCCGACCCGGAGAAATTGAAAAACTCAGATCAGCAGGTGAATCTGAAAGCCGCCTTGAATTTGCAAATAAGATTGGCAATCATCAGGTTAATCCATACCTTGTTTACAAGTTGAAGCGAAAGATTCTCAAATTAAAGGGGATGACAGGATCTGAAATTGATGCACTTTTGCCTGCACCACCTCAACCTGCTGGGTCAGTCATGCAATCAACGGGCAACGTGAGGACTTTTGCTCTTCTCATTGAGTTTCAGGACTACACTCACGCTGTGAGTGCAGCTGATATCGATAATATGCTCTATGGAAACGGAAACCCCACTAATTTTCCCAGGGAAAGTCTGACTAACTACTATGACCGTGCCTCATACGGTTTACTCGACATGGATAACGGAGCTACACTCGGCTGGTACCAGACAGCGTATGACCGCAGCGGTGTTGTGGAGACTGCCACAGGGAGAGATAACCTTATAAAAGAGGCCCTTACCAGCTTTAACGCGACACACGATTTCAGTGTATACGATAATGACAACGATGGTGATGTA
>CAYFYW010000113.1:0-2127 GCA_964347425.1 uncultured Nitrospirales bacterium | reverse complement strand
CTATTAAGGTTGTTTATTTATTATCGTTATCGGGCTGCAATACGATATTTGAGTTTTAATTAGTGACGAGTCTGCATTATAATTATAATTATCCTGCAGTTTCTTAAGTTCAATTGGGTCTTATTATGCTTATGTCAAATGTCAAAATCAGGCACCAATTATCCAGCAAGTAAAATTCTTAATGAAACAGTAAATTTTAAAGAGGGAGACAGTTGACTGACAATATTGATACCTGTCCTTATTGTGGAAAAAGAGTGCTTAGGGGCGCTATGAGGTGCATAGGATGCGGAAAAATCCTTAAATCTCCTGAAGAACAGATGGCTTCTATCGAGAAGCTTAAGGGAACAAGAAAGAAAAGTAATATAGGTGCAATTATCAAATTCATTCTTCTGCTCTTTGCCATAGGTCTTATCTATTACTTTTTCTCAGACAAGATTATTGCATTTATCAGGAACATCAGCATCAAATAAAATACACTTGGCAATATAAACGTTTCTCACTAAATAGTAGAAATGTTTCTCTGAATTATCTCTTTCTTGCTGTGCTCGTCAACCCGAAATCTCTTCTTATGATGAAGATCATATGGTAATCGTCACCTTGGCTGATTGCGGTATCACGGAAATCCCATAAGGTTTCCTTATCGGTTCTATAAGTATTCCTTATTGGTGTTGACAATTGACGGATTTAGCGATAGCATGTGTTATCCGACAAAGAAAGGGGTTCTTGCACTTCTAAGTATCAAAATCTAATCAAATTATATAACTAGTTCCCGAGAAAGCTAAACCCCCCGTGAGAAGGGGGCAGAAAGTGGCGGGTCTTATATGGAAAGAAGACAGTCTAAAAGCATATTTCTTGGTTTTGATGCCGAGATTATCTCGGGCGCCAAGAGTTATTCGGGAATTATATCGAATCTTTCCGAAAATGGTGTTAATGTATATGTGGAAACCGGTCATTGCGATAGCTCATTAGATTGTACTCCCGGAACAGCGCTTCAACTGAAATTTCAGCCCATTTCAAAAGAGACATTATATTTACAAGGCACAGTAGTGTGGTCTCAAAAGACTCTACCACATGGTTTAACAAGCAATATTGGTATAAAAATTATGGAACCACCCTGGGATAAGAGCGTAAATTTTCTATAAATCCAGTGGTGTCAGGTCTTGACATTTGACATAAGTTCAGTGTCACGTCCTGAATTGATACATATCAATTAGCAAGTGAGGTGAAGAACAAGGCCGCTCTTTTTTTGGAAATCAGCAATTTTTATATCGTTGAGGGATAGCGATATGAAGGATTAGCAGGTGTTATCGTTATCGGGATGCAATACGATATTTGAGTTTTAATAAGTGGCAAGTCTGCATTATAGTTATCCTAAAGTTTCTTAAGTTTTATTAAATCAGATAATTCTTATGTCAAATGTCAAGACCTGACACCATCTATTTTTTTTGAATTGACAATCATGTAATTAAGTGTTAAATTAATTATTAACCAACTAAATACAATACGTTTTTTTTCAATCAAAAATCAAGTTCTGATCGCATAAATTAAGCAACTTTTTTTCAAAAAAGCCAAGCCCCTCTGTAAACATAATTTCTGAGATCAGCGTCTGTCGATTAATTTAGCAGGGAAAACATAAGTATCAATTCCAAGACTTTTTCTTTAAATTGAACTATAGTTTAAAGAATCAAACAAGTATGTCAAAAATCATTTTTTACTTAATGCTGTTTTTTTTGATCACTATATGCCCTATCGCTGAAGGATGGGCCGGTGCCGGGACTGATTCAGCGGTTCTGACACCGGGAAAAGAAGTAATTTACTGGTATGAAAATGGTGTCAAAAAACGGGCATGGATGGCGACAGATGAGTTGGCTGTATTTCCTGAACGGGGTGTCATGGATAGATTGAATGAGACTCTCTTAAGACAGCGAGTTGGCCTGAAAATATCAATTACAGAGAAAAATAGTTTTGTGATTTATCTGAAGATTCCTGAACCCATTGAAAAAAAGATGTTTCTCGACAAACTTTCCTCCATCAGGAGATTACAAGAGGTTAGACAGGCAAGTCCTGTGTTTTTTACAGGCGGTCAGAAGCTTCCGGAAACAAGGATGGTCCCTACAGGTGAGGTCA
>CAYFYW010000112.1:0-1756 GCA_964347425.1 uncultured Nitrospirales bacterium | reverse complement strand
AACAGATTAAGAAACGTGTTTCTGAGTATTCATGAAGATGAAAAAGGCAGAAAAATACTGGAAGGGATGAACATCGATAAGTTTGTTGTAATTGATGACAAAAACTATGACTCCATTCGAGAGATAAATGCCCTGCTTGGTCAAATAAAGTAAAGGGAAGTAGACAGGGATATTATGCTTTATATCAGCTTTCGGACTAAACTCCTCGCAGGCGCCATAGGATTAATAGTAGGATTAGGCGGTTTAACAATAATCTTCATACAAACTTCGGTATCCGGAAAACTCGAAACAGAACTGCAAAAAAGAGGAGTGATTCTGGCTAATGATATTGCGGTAGAAAGTATTGGATATCTGATAGAAGAGAAAATTGTTGACCTGAAATTGAAGCTTTATCAGAACAAAAAAATACATGAGGACACGGAATATATTTTCGTTTTAGACCATGACGGCAAAGTTTCTGCCCATACATTCGGAGAGGCATTTCCGGCAGATTTAAAAGGAATAAATACTGCGAGTCCAGAGCGAAAATATGAACTTCAATACCTGAACACGGAAAAGGGAAAAATCCTTGACATAGCTGTTCCCATATTAAGGGGTGAACTGGGGGTTGTACGTTTAGGTATTTCAACGAACTCTATTAGGGAAGGGATTAATAATTTTTCCCGAACGATTGCATATGTAGTTATCGGGATCTCAATATTTGCAGGTTTCATAACGACTGTTCTGGCTACTGAGACAACAAAGCCGATTTCAGAACTCATGAATAGTGCAAAAAAAATAGGCAGCGGTAATCTGGAACATATAGTAAATGTCAGCTCACATGACGAAATAGGACAACTGGCAAGTACATTTAACCAGATGACAAAAGATTTAAAAACAACTACTGTGAAACGTGATGAACTCGTTGAAGAGGTAATCAGGCGCAGGGAGACAGAGGAGGCATTGCGCGAATCAGAGAAAAGGTTTCGTTCTTTATTTGAGCAGGCGCCGGACTCGATTATACTCTTTGATGCCGGGACACAGTTACCGGTGGAGTTCAACGACAAGGCACATAAAGGTCTCGGCTATACCCGTGAGGAATTCAAAAAACTGAGAATATCTGACATTGAAGTTATTGAGTCGAAGCAAGAAGTTGAGGAACATTACAAAAAAATCATCAACGAGGGTTCTGATACATTTGAAACGAAGCACAGGACAAAGGATGGAAAGATACTGGATGTTCTGGTAAATGCCCGGTCTATTTCCATTGGTGAGGAAAACTTTATTCAGAGTGTATTGACCGACATTACCGGGCGCAAAAAAACAGAGGAATCCCTGGTTATAAAGGATAGAGCTATAGAATCATCCATCAATGCAATTGGCATGATTGACGCTGAAGCGAATGTGAGTATTATTAACCCTTCATTCCTCAAGCTGTGGAGATATAATGATGAAAAGGAGGTTCTGGGAAGGTCTGTTTTTGAATTCTGGAAGGACAGGGATAAAGTTGAGGATGTAATCAGAATAATAGGTGACAAAGGGAGCTGGATAGGGGAACTGGCAGCCCGGAGAAAAGACGGCACATTTTGTGATGTTCAGGTTTCGGCAAGCGTGGTGAGAGATGATGCCGGTAAACCTGTTTGTATGATGGGCTCATTTGTTGACATTTCCGACCGTAAGATGGCAGAAGAGCTAATCCTTTACACCATAGAAGAGGGCATCGGCATCATCACCTTCAACCGACCCGATAGGATGAATGCTATGACTGACGACATGC
>CAYFYW010000111.1:0-1614 GCA_964347425.1 uncultured Nitrospirales bacterium | reverse complement strand
CTTCCGGTGCGTAACAAGGTTTGACTTTTGCCTGGAACGGTAGTATTAAGAAGGAGAGACAGGGACTTGAAATTCTCTTGGTAACGGCAGACAGGGCCGGGAGTCCAACTAGTTATGCTATTTGGATGACCGGCTTTTTTTGTTGGGGGAAGCCATGAAAAAGGCAAATTCTATTGTTACGGTGATAGTTATTGTTGTTCTTGCTATCAGAGGCCTGTCCCTTGCAGAATCATCAGACATTGAGAAAAAACTTGAAAATATATATGTCCCCCAATTTCAAGAGCAGATGGGTATGTCCTCGTCACAGGCAAAAAGCACTTTTCGTGCTTTACTTGAAAAGGCAAAAGAAGACTCTTTGAAGGAAGGCACCCCAGACTTCCCCGAGAATTTCGGTGACATTCTTTTGGATAGAGAATCAACCGATGAGGAAGCTAGGTCTTATTTGGCAAGGATAAGAAAAGAGGGGGTGACAGATGAAGATATAAGGTGGTGGTGGAATAGGCATGATCTTGAGAGAAGGATGATGACAGCCGCTGATGAATGGTTTCAATATGCTCTATATCTTAAACTCATAGAAGAAGATGGCCTGAGTAGAAACGAGGCAGCAAAAAGGATAAGAAAATTCTACCCATATTACGGCGATCCAGATGATACTTCCGTAATGATTGGAAAGGATAGGCCCCTACCGATTGAACTGAAGCTCAGAGTTAATATTTATATGACAGGAAGGAGACAGGCAGATTCAGAACAATTCATAAAAGACCTCGAAGAATCATCAAGTTTTAATGCTCTGATAAGAAAGGAGATAAAAAAGGGAGACTTAGGAAGGGGGCAGCTTGTATCCCGCGATGTTAGCCGACCCCAAATGCGTTACGTTTTTTGGAAATTCTCAATTCCGCTATTCGGCATGGGTTTCATTTTTACATTTGTCTTTGCGTTGGCAACTATGCCATTGACGCTGTTAGTCGCAGGGCTTTACGAGATAAGACGCGGCCTTTCCTATCTTGTCATACCCCCGGCAATCGGTCTCAACGTCTACATCCTTGGGGGCTGGGCCGCGGTCTGTGCTTCCCGAATCGTGATTTTTAAAGACTACGCTACACACACTTGGTTTTATTACGTCGTGGGGTTTTTCCTATGCCACGGCCCCCTCGGATATATGGCTGCTAAGGAAGGACCCGAAGGGCAAACGACGGCGTCCTGCTTATATATTGCCTTCACCTTGGTCGCTTTTATCGTTTTCTGCATTTGGCCGAGGCTAACGGTATGGCCATACGGGTGGTTTTTGGATTGGCTATACGGAATAATATAGGTCATGGCCCGTCCGCGGAGTTAGCCGGCCTGGGGGAAATGGTCAAGCTTGACATGTAGGGGACTGTGTGATACCCATTTTCGAGACACTATTCAACAATTAAGTTAAACGACTTGAATTATGATTTCAGTATTTAATTGAGATTAAAATGAAAAAACACAAATTGTCTAAAGTTTTTGGTGTATCAAAGGATTTACCGCTTACATATGTCGCGCGGAAGAATGTTGATAATAAGTTCAGAAATAATCTAGCACGGGACAAACATGTTGTGGTCTTTGGACGATCAAAACAAGGTAAAACTT
>CAYFYW010000110.1:0-4880 GCA_964347425.1 uncultured Nitrospirales bacterium | reverse complement strand
TGAAAGAAAATCCTCAATAGTTTTATTCTGCGACTTCAAATAATCTTTCAGGTTTGATGCGATCTCATCCAGGGTGGAAGAGGTTAACTGCAAAACAGACCTCCATGACATCAATTTTATGAGGAGGTCTTCGGGATGGTAGGTCAGATTGAGTATCTGTTTCATGGAGAATCTCTTTTCATGGAAGAACTGTTTTAATTCTTCTGGCAGATTACTAATACGCCTGCATTCCCGTAAAAACCGGCTGTGCGGTCTGAACCCCAGTGGTATGCAGAGAGACTCCAGCACCCACGATTCGGGTACATCTAATGATAATGCAAAACAAATGAACTCTAATTTATTGATGATACTCTCATTGATTTCGCTTCTCTTATCGTGAAATATCATATTGATGATTTCGGTGAGCGGTGTAGTTTCCGGCAGAACAATTGCGTTGACCGTTTTGATCTGTTTTTGCCTTGCAAATTGAACCCTTTTTTCTCCATCAATCAGGTGAAGCAGTCCGCCGGTGTCCCTGTAAAGGATAACCGGGCTCAATATTCCCGGATGCTCAAAGGACTGCTTAAGACAGGCCGCAACGGGATTCTTCCCTAAAAGAAAGTCCTTCAGAGAAAAGAGGCTTTTTTCAATAAGGATGTCGTACAGGTTAATAGTCTGCGCTTGCGGAAACACGATAAAAAATATTTTACACGATATCTGTAATTTAAGCAGACTTCGGACGGTGGATACATAATCTCATGGTATACATGGTCTTATGGAACAGGTGATGCTGATGTCTATGTTAATAAAGCCGAATGAAAATAGTGGACTCTGATTGATCTGACCAGGGGACGGACACAGTAAATCAAACAACCTGCTTTGAATGCATTTACAAAAGGGGTCAGGTTATGCCGGGTCCCTTTTTGTACGTTTAATTGTAACTACTCAGGTTTACAGTTCCAGGGTTCAAGGTTCAAGGGTAGAAACGACGAAAATTAAACGGCTTGAAGATATTGAGGCATGGCAACCGATACTCGAATTGATTTACCAACTATCTTAATAACATAAGGTCCCCCTTCTTTGTTTTCACAAAGAAAACAGGGGGACAAGGCAACCAACCGTGAACCGTGAACCTGACAACCTGAGTAGTTACGTTTAATTAATAATTAATCTTCAAATGATTCTGAATCGCAGCAGGAATGGTAGCTATCAAGATCCTGTATCTTTATTTTATGCTCCATAAGTAATGCTTTTGCGATATCGCCGAAAGTTACGAGCCCTGTTAACCTCTTGTTTTCAAATACGGGCATGTGTCTAATGTGAGCGGTTGTCATAACACCCATACACTCCTCAACAGATTTATCAGGAGTAATACAATATATATCCTTTGTCATTAATTCTTCGACCTTTATCTCTCTGGAAGATAGTTCTTTTAAAATTATGTTTCGCGCTAAATCTCTCTCGGAAATAACACCGACAACGCTTTCTTTGTCTATAACTACTAATACTCCAATATTTTTCTCCGCCATAATTTCCATTGTCTGATAGGCAGTATCCCGGGGACTTACAGACCAGATAAGAGAACTTTTTGACTGCAATACATCTTTGATAGTTAACATTGCGTTATTCACTCCATTTCAGTACTTCTTCAGTTACGAAACCGCTTTATGCGATGACCTGCTCGGACAAGAAAGTATAATTATGAAAACATATGTGTCTTTATTATTCAAATTAAAAAATATTATGGCTTCATTAGCAACTAACGAAGAAATGGGGTCAGCCCTTGAATTGTGAACTTCTCCTCCTCTGGTTAGATATTTCACTGCCTGAAATCCTCACAATTATGATATCTGTGGTCTAAAGAGTACGAGGTTGTTTATTTGTGTTATTATTATTGGGATGCAAACATCATTTCTGTTTGAATTAGAGACAAATCTGCATTATAATTATCCAACAGCTTTTTAGGTTCAATTGATTTTTATTATGCTTATGTCAAATGTCAAGACCTGACACCGAGGAGGTATATGGGAAAAAATAGTGATTTAGCATTGGGGTACAAGAAGAAGATCGCCCTCGTAGCGCATGACAACAAAAAACATGATCTATTTGAGTGGGCAAAATTTAATAAAAACATCCTGGCTCACCATGAGTTGTATGCGACAGGTACGACGGGCAAACTGCTTGAGCGGGAACTCGGTTTGGAAATTATTAAACTCGAAAGCGGGCCATTAGGTGGTGATCAGCAAATTGGAGCGAAAATTGCGGAGGGAGAGATAAATTTTATAATCTTTTTCTGGGACCCTCTCGAACCACATCCCCATGATCCAGATGTGAAGGCCCTCTTACGGATTGCGGTTGTCTGGAACATTCCAATAGCCTGCAACCGTTCTACTGCCGATTTTATGATCTCATCGTCATTAATGTCGGAGAAATACAAACGAATCCTTCCTGATTATAAGGTTTATCGGAGACGGATAGAAAATGAAAAGGATTGATAGGGTCAGCATTATAATTATCCAACAGCTTTTTAGGTTCAATTGATTTTTATTATGCTTATGTCAAATGTCAAGACCTGACACCAGTTTCTGCCTCTTTTTATAACCCTGTATCAGGATCTTAAGCTTTTTTTCAAGGACGCGGATGATCTTTTGTCTGAAGCATGGATGGGGCTCGTTTTCCAGCATCCTGAGCAGTGACCTCACCCTGAATCTGTCCATTGCAGGATATTTCCGTGACTGCTGGTCTTTGTGGCCGCCGTATTTAACGACAGAAAAACCGCAATCAAGGCCCACGGGGTGATGCCTTGATATCCTGAGCCACAGGTCATAGTCTTCACAGGCCGGCAGGTCATCGTCAAAAGTTCCATACCGCTCAAGTAAGGCTTTTCTTACCAGAACAGCAGAGGGGGAGACGAGGCACCGCTCAAGCGATTGCTCCCATATCCAGCCAACCGGTTTCCTGTGATGCCTGCAGGGGTTGACACGCACTCCATTTCGTATCCAGACCTCCTCTGACTGCATTATTTGATAAAAGGGGTATTTTCCGAGATATTCCACCTGGTTTTTCAGCTTATCCTTTTCCCAGCGGTCATCGGAATCCATAAAGGCGATCCACTCTGTGCGTGCATGGCTGATTCCGGTGTTTCTTGCCCTGGAGGGGCCTGAGTTCCGGCGTAAAAAGATGCAGGTTAATTTATCCCCGTAGCTTTTCAGTATCTCTTTAGTCCTGTCAATAGAGCCGTCATCAACGACAATGATTTCTTCCGGTCTGTATGACTGGGATACTATAGAATCTATTGCACGCTGAACAGTGTGCTGGCGGTTATATACAGGGACTACGGCCGTTATTTTTATATGACCTTCATCCATTTCGATAAAGCTCAAGAGCTTCTTTGTATTCTGCACGAACACCCGGAGATTTTTTTTGAAGTCCTGAGGTGTGTCCCGGTCAGAGTAGTCGGCGCTGAATTTCAGACAATGGAAGCAGATATGCGCGCCGCTGAATACCATGGCCTGTGCAAAGCATTCCATGTCGATTGCGCTGTGCTGCTTCCACGATTCAGGTAATTTATCCGTGGTTACCTTTTTTACGCTTAACAGAGAGCTGACGCTTATTATCCTTTCGCAATGAGGGACCGGGAGTCTTGTATCCAGTTCCAGCCGTTCGCCGTTTTCATTGGCAACATATCGCGGGCTTATCCATTCACCGAGTG
Source organism: uncultured Nitrospirales bacterium (assembly GCA_964347425.1). Taxonomy (GTDB): domain Bacteria; phylum Nitrospirota; class Thermodesulfovibrionia; order UBA6902; family BMS3Bbin08; genus CAYFYW01. The sequence continues at coordinate 1,189 of CAYFYW010000110.1, read as the reverse complement.
GATAGCTGCGGTCTGTAAGCCCGCATGTTCCGATATTTACGACATAGAGGGGATTTAGATTATCGCGTATCCAGCACGCGGCTGCTTCACTCGCCGTATAACCGGGACCGGTTATCACTACCAGTATGCCCGTATGAGAACCAACTTCCCGGCTGAGGGCTCCGGATTTTAAAGAAGCGAGGGTATGCACGGGCACCCGAAGGGATGTGAGCCAGTCCTTTGGTGTCTCCTTTTTCAGGGCAGTGGTGAAGACGAGTTTGAATTCCGGGGTTTTCTGTTTTTTCATAGGAATCGTCACGAGCCTTTAGCTCACAAAGAACGTGAAAATTACCCCCTCACCCTTCCCCTCTCCCCTGAGGGGAGAGGGATGGAGTGAGGGGTAATTTCGGATCAATAATATTGAATCATAATACATTATTATTTTCATACTCAATGGTTTTTTCCATCAGGGGCTCGTCTCATCTATTTGCGCAACCGTACAAATTTAAGATGCTTATAGACTCTATAAATATTATTAATTTGACAATTTACAATATTGATGATAGAGTGCTTAACAGGATAGGAAGATCTTTCACTCACGCAAAAATCAATTTTTATCACATAAATTAAATAACTGTTCCCCGATAACACCGTAACCTCTGAAAGGGGAAGAAAGCGGTGGATTTGATGATAGGATTAAGATAGCCGGGCTGCCAAAGGAGGATCTTTGGTGAGGCCGGTTTTTTTGTGTCTTGATTAAGGCGAGCGATTGTGGTTCTGGGATGCTTTAAAGAGAAGGAGGTGATGATATTAGTAGCGCGAAATATCATGGGCTGTTAGATTGCCTAGCAACATAAATTTTTTATGATCATGGGGGTTAGGGAAAATGAGGAGATATTATTTAGTAGCAATGCTAGTGTTGGCAGGTATTCTCTGTCCTGGTTTTGCAAGAATTGCAAACGCCGAGTCTCTGGAATTGAGATGGACACCTGATGATTATTGCTCGACCGGGGTAACATTTCATGTTGATTTAAATTCTACGACAGTAGGGGCATATACGCTGGACGGTAAAGTCGTTCGTCGAGCGGATATGGGCTTAACTTACAATGTTCCAGCTAGAGGTGGTGCTGTTTATGATGGTATCGATGATGCGTACAATGTCTGGTTATCCTCTGCGCATATATCGTTTAACGTTATGACGTTCATGTAT
>CAYFYW010000109.1:0-2577 GCA_964347425.1 uncultured Nitrospirales bacterium | reverse complement strand
TATATGTTGTGTGGAAACTAGAAGATCTTTTTTTCCTGCTGTACCTTTGTTAACCACTCCTTGATTAAATCATCTCCGTTTTTGAAAACTCCGGCTTCTCCGCAGGAGCCGCATTTTATACGAGTTCCGTCGTCAGACCTCCATGCCTGGTTTCCGCAGTGCGAACATTTTTCTGGCAGACTGTCAACAATGTCCATAACGCCCCGTGCTATTGATTGTGCGGTTATTAAGCTCGGCACCTCATCCATATCTATGCCAGGTTTTAAATCAGGCATGTTATCTTCAAATCGAATCTTCAGTAGTTCAATCGCTTTTTCTGTTAATTGACCGTTTTCGTCGATCGCAGAACCCTCGCCGAACATCTCCTCTATGTGTTCAAGAACAAAATGGCGTGCCATTTTGATTCCAAAGGTCTGCTCTAACCGGTAATTTATGTCAAGGAAATCCAGAGACTCTGCGCCAACGTCTTTAATCAAAGAGGTCTCTGGTTTTATAGAATTCTCATCAACTCTCAGCGTTTCAGAGATAGCCTTTTTTAATTCATCAAAAACCTTCTGTTCTTTAATGAGATTATGCTTCACAAACCCTCCCTTTTTTCTCCACAATTTTGATCTTTGATTTTTAATTTTTGAATCTTATTTTTTAATCATTTTTGTGTCGGACGGTAAGACTGTTACTCAGGCCCCTATCAACAACGATAGATTGCCCACTGATTCCTCTACTTGCAGGACTGCATAAAAATAACACTACTTCTGCTATTTCGTCAGGGTCTACAAACATCTCATCAGACAGTTTCTCAATATCCTCCTGGTATTGTCTCAAGACTTTAAAAGAGTCGGTTTTAACAATGCCTCCACAAACTGCGTTGACTGATATGTTTTTGTTTCTGAAACTCTCGGCGCAGTCTCTTACGACAGATTCCATCGCCGCTTTCATGCTGCCGAGGGGATAAGACGGGTTGTAAAAACGACTTCCGAGGCTTGAAATAAAAACCACTTTTCCCCCTGTCTTTTCCAACAATGGCAGAGCCTCCTGAATGCAGAATATGTTGCCCAGATAGTTTGTTTCAACAAGCTGTCTCAATTCGCGCTCAAGAAGCCTTTCTACTGGTTTAAAAGGAGCCCTCGCTGCATTCAATATTAGAAAATCGAGACGGCCGAATTTTTCTTCTGTTTCATTAAATAAATTTCTTACGGAGCCTTTTGTGGATATGTCTGCTTGAATCAGGAGGATGCGGCGCCCTATTCCTCGTAACTCTTCGCATAACTGTTCGCCCTCTGCCTGGGAAGAGCCACCGGCCTTTCGATAGTTTATGACAACGTCTGCACCTGCCAGAGCAAATTTTCGTGCAATTGAATTTCCTATGCCGCGAGAGCTGCCTGTGATAAGAGCAATTTTATCCTGAAACAAGTTCGGCTGCATGGTCTAACATTTTATTAAAATAGTATGTGGTAAGTAAACCCCGTCAGAAAATTCGAGGTTCTCTTTCTACCCAAATCCCGATAGAGAAATTCTAGTACCCGGGAGTCTGTTGCCGGGTTCTAACAGGGTAAAAACCATTTGTTTTTCTCAGAACTCCCCATCCGTAAAAACATCAAGGAGTTTTTCGTATCGCTTGCCAAATTTCTCCTTTAACAGAGGGTCAAAGCGCCTGACAATTTTCATTACATATATGTCATGCTTTAGATATTCCTCCGTCATAATAACAAAACTTTCATTCATGCTCCATATTGCCTCTGTTTGATGCCCTCTGATATTAGCTGTAAGAACCTCTTCTGAATCAGCTACGAGGGTAAGCCCTCTGACACCTTTTTGTGCATAAACTGTATCTTCAACAGGGTGCCGGTAAACATGTCCGAATTTTATATTTGTTGCTCCGTAGTGCACAACAGCGATCTTCACCCCCCGGTTTTCTGCGTCATCAACGGATTTTTTCAGGACATCGATCTCCAAGGGCCATATTGAAAGAAGAACCGTCTGCCGGGCGGTTTCAAGCATCCTTTTTGACTTGAGGATCAGGCCTTTATAGTCCTTAATGTGCCATGTATAGCTTGTATCTATTCCAACTCTGAAATGTTTCAATTCCGTTTTAACTGCATGAAGGCTGTCTTCCATTGCTGTCCGAAAATTCTCTATGAGCTCATCAGGAGATGTTGGAATAAACATTTTAGAACGTTCTCCGTGAATAGACTGAACCATTTGTCTTGATTCAAGCCTTTTTACGACCTCATAGACTTTTGAACTTGGGATTCCGGAATTTTTTGCTATTTCATAGGCGGTTAACGGGTTTTCTTTTAAAAGGGTTATATATGCCTTTGCCTCGTATTCTGAAAGTCCGAGCTGTGCGAGCTTAACAATTGCTGTTTCCATTGTCTTATTAACTACCAAAGTAGTTAATAAATGTCAAGAGGAAACTTTATCCTCTCAATCATGAGCACCGACATTTCCATTGTGCTTGATAAATTATAAAAGGGAGATTAATGATTTATCTCATCATCATCTCGAGCAGTGCTTTTTGTGTATGCAGCCTGTTTTCTGCCTGGTCCAGGACAACACTCTGCGGAGAATCAATTACAT
>CAYFYW010000108.1:0-3332 GCA_964347425.1 uncultured Nitrospirales bacterium | reverse complement strand
TTAGATTATCTACCAAAGGACAATACGGGGTCAGAGCGATGTTTGAGATTGCAAAGGACTATAAAAGGGGGCCTTTAGCAATAAGAGAGATTGCTTTGAGACAGAGTGTTTCTGTGGCATATCTTGAACAGTTGCTCAACAGACTTCGTAAGGCCAGGCTCATCAAAAGCCAGAAAGGACCTGGCGGTGGTTATGTATTAAGCAACAAACCGGAAAAAATCAGCGTAGGCATGATTTTGAATGCTCTTGAGGGCCCTATTGCCATTGCACAGTGCCTCGATCCCTCAGCCAAAGGCTGTAATCGTATAGAAGGTTGTGTGGCAAGGCTATTATGGAAATCACTCGGTGAAAAAATAGAACATTTTCTGAAGACAATAAGCCTCAAGGATTTATTAAAGGAAGAAGCGAAAATAACGAGGTGAAAATTGGCAATTCCGGAGGTATCATCTAACGTGCAGGATAACCCTGAACTCAGGTTCCTTGAAAAACCTCTAGAAGCTGACGCAACAACAGACATCATTTACATGATGTGTCCCATGCATCTGCTTACCATTGAGGAAAAAATGAAAGAACTGGAGGTTGGCCAGATTCTCGCAATTCTCACTGATTATGATGGAGCCATCGAGGACATTCCCGATTGGTGCAATAAAACAGGAAATGAATTTCTTGGTATTTTGGAAAGTCCTGACCATTATAAATTTTTTGTAAAAAAACTGAAGGAGTCAGAATGAAAAAAATATACTTGGACCATATTGCAACAACCCCTGTCCATCCAGAGGCCCTGGAGGCAATGCTGCCCTATTTCAATGAACATTTTGGCAATCCACTGAGTATATACGAACCAGGTCTTAAAGCAAGGGAGGCTATTGAAAACGCAAGGGTACAAACTGCGTCTCTGATAAATGCGAAAGCAAAGGAAATAATCTTCACCTCAAGCGGTGCCGAGGCAAATAACCTTGCCATCAAGGGAGTTGCGCTAGCCAATCAGGGCAGAGGCAAACATATCATTGTTTCCAAAATTGAGCATCACTCTGTGCTGAATTCAGCACGTTTTCTTGAAAAAAGCGGCTTTGCAGTCACCTATCTGTCTGTGGACAAAAATGGTCTTATTAATCCTGAGGTTGTTACAAAAGCAATAACAAAAGAAACAATTTTGATATCCATTATCCATGCAAGTCCTGAGATCGGCACGATAGAGCCAAGCGCGGAGATCGGAGAGATTGCAAAACAAAACGGCATAATCTTTCATATGGACGCCGTCGCATCTGTCGGTAACATTCCCGTTGATGTCCGGTCTCTTAATGTCGACCTGCTAACATTTGCTGCACATCAATTTTACGGGCCAAAGGGAGCAGGTGCTCTTTTCATGAAAGAAGGAACAAGAATAGTACCTTTGATTTATGGCGGCATTCAGGAAGGAGGTCGAAGAGCAGGGACTGAAAATGTCCCGGCAATTGTCGGTATGGGCAAGGCCGCAGAGATCGCCAAGAGGGATTTACAAAAACGCATAAACCACATTAAGCCCCTGAGAGATAAATTAATAAGCAGTACTCTGAAAATGGAAAAGGTTTTTCTCTCAGGACATCCCGAACAGAGGCTTCCGGGTCATGCGAGCTTTATAGCTGAGTATATTGAAGGCGAAGCCATGCTTTTAATGCTTGCCGCAAAAGGGATTTATGCAGCAAGTGGCTCTGCCTGCAGTTCAAAGGCATTAAAATCATCCCCTGTGCTTCTTTCCATAGGAATACCTGCACATCTTGCACAGGGCTCTGTTGTCTTTACGCTCGGAGAAAGAACAACTAAAGAACACATAAATTACGTAAACAAAGTATTCCCTCAGATTATAAGCCGTCTCAGAGAAATATCTCCCTATTCCAAAGGATGGGAGGGAATGGAGGACCCAACATGTACAGTAAAGAAGTAATGGATCATTTCACAAACCCGAGAAATGTTGGTGAAATGGCTGATGCGGATGGGGTGGGAGTTCAAGGAAATCCTATATGCGGGGATGCTATGAAGATATTTATAAAAGTGAAAGATGACAAAATCGTTGATGCAAAGTTTCAAACGTTTGGCTGTGGCGCTGCGATTGCTGTCTCAAGCATAGTCACAGAAATGGTCAAGGGCAAAACCCTTGACGAGGCACTGACAATATCAAAAGATATAGTTGCTGAAGCACTCGGGGGGCTGCCTCCTCAAAAAATGCACTGTTCTAACCTTGGAGCTGACGCCCTTCACAAAGCAATAGAGGATTACAAACAAAAACTGGGTCAGAATGTTTAGCACCCCGCACGTTCTTCAATAAGATAACGTAAACAATGAAAACCCTGTCGATTGGTTACTCGCCCTGCCCTAATGACACCTTTATTTTTTACGCTCTTATCCATGAAAAGATAGATACAAAGAACCTGAAATTTAAAGGAGTGCTGCATGATGTTGAGACCCTGAACCGAAAAGCTATCCATTCCGAACTTGACCTGACAAAAATCTCCTATCATGCATACGGACACCTGCGTAAACAATACCGCCTCCTCAAAGCAGGAGGTGCCCTGGGCAGAGGATGCGGGCCGCTGGTGATAGCAAAAAATGAATATACAATGGATGAATTAAAAGACAAAAAAATTGCCATCCCCGGCAAATTAACCACAGCATATCTGCTCTTGCAGCTCCGTGATTCTGTCTTAACTTCAGCTGACAAAGCTTCAAATTTTGTGGTGATGCCTTTTAGTAAAATCATTGACGCTGTGGCAAATGAAGAGGTTGACGCAGGATTAATAATCCATGAAGGCAGATTTACCTATCCTTCATATGGATTAAAGCAGATTATAGATCTCGGTGATTGGTGGGAAAGAGAAACGGGTCTCCCCATCCCGCTCGGAGGTATTATTGCAAAACGCTCGCTCGGAGAAGGCCTGCTTAAAAAAACAAATAAAATCATCAAAAAAAGCATTGAGTATGCTTCTGGCAACAGGGCTGAGCCAATGAACTATATAAAAGAACATTCACAGGAACTTTCTGAAGATGTCATTAACCAGCATATAGACCTCTATGTAAATGACTATTCTCTTGATCTCGGTCAGGAAGGAGAAAAGGCGGTTAATGAGCTCCTGTCACGGGCAGAAGAAGCAGAAATTATTCCAAACGCAAAACAGGCGTCTTTTACATAAAAAAAGCAAATAAAAATTCTCTGAAGCATGTCATTCCCGCAGAGCCTGTCCCCGCCTGTCAGGGATCGCGGGAATCCTTCTTAAAGAGCGATTCCGGTCAGTCATCCTTCGCAGTGCTACGGAGAATGGAGTTACGGAGAACGGGAGCCGGAATGACGGACAGTT
>CAYFYW010000107.1:0-3469 GCA_964347425.1 uncultured Nitrospirales bacterium | reverse complement strand
TTTATTGAGTCTCCCTCATATAAGATTTTATCATCGATCATACAGCACTTGCCTTTGTCGGAGCGCATGATGCTCAGGAGCTGCATGTTTCTTGTTTGTCGTCTTATCATACTGAAGTCCTTTTTTTCTACATTTGGATTTTCTTCCGTGATGCCCAAAAATGTCTCACGCTCAAATGGATTTTTGACGAGATCATTGACCTTAACTTGTTGTACATCCGAAAACTCATAAAATTTTTTGACAATTTCATCCATTCGTTGAAATATTTCCTTTCTGACTCCGGTAAGCCGAGTAATGGCCATCTCTATAAGGGTTTCTTCTTTGTTGTCGCCCCCCATCCCAGCCGCATCCGCTGTTCGAGGAGCACTCTTTTTTATCATAAACCAAAGGCCCAACAGACCTATAACAAACAAAACAGCCAAGAGTATGGTGCTCTTACGTACGCTTTTACTTTTAGCCGATACGGTAAGATACTCCTGCTCTTTCGTCTTGTCGGCTCTGTCGGCAGGTGTCTTGCCAGCGGTTGAAGGTGGTTGTTGCACTGACGAATCTTCAGGTCCTTGTTCTCGCATAAAAGACAACATGGTTAAGCTCCATTGAAAGCAACAAAATGTTAATTTTCACCAACATTATTTTTTCGATAAATTTCCGCTCTTTAACCGACTTCATTCTGGAAAAATATACTCACTATGAAATTAGCAACTACCAAGCCCTCGTTTTTTGTTTGCTTTTTTAACTCAAGCTCACGGATTTTCATTATTCTCGGAAGCTTCTCAAGCTCCAACAGGAACGAATAAAACGAATTAAAATTTCCTTCTAACTCCATTTTTAACGGCTGTTCTATATATCCACTATTATCCTTTATATTCAGCGTTCGAATCGTTTTAGGCTTCAGGCCCTGCTTTTGCGCGATCACCGTTACTTGTTCGAGGACCTTGTGAATTTCGCTTTTCGGTGGAAGCTTACTTTCAAAGAATTTGATAGCTTCCTGCAATTGCTCGAGCTGCTTTGTAAGATTCTCATCTGCTGTGCTGGCTTCTTCAAATTTTCCTAATTTGGCCAATTTCATTTTAACCAGCCCTTTATGCTCAGCCAAATGCCTGTTAGCTGGCTTAACCATATATTGGTAGCCTGTAACAGCCACGCCCACAAGCAAAATGAAAAACAAAGCCTTTCTGACACTGCTTGTCATAATCTTACCCTTTAATAAGCAATAAGTGGTTCAAAGAACCGAACCGCACCGTTTTGCTTTTTTGAGGGCTCCTTTTTCCCAATATCCCTGGAACCCGTACTCTGAACTCTTACTCGACCTCATCCTTAAAAGTTCCATGTTGCCCCCTCGCCTATGGCTCTGATTCTCTCAATGTCTTCACTGCTGAGATGAACATCTACACTGAGCATTGCCGTCAGCTTGAAGTGCCTGAATGTTGCATCGTCGATTTTGTATTCTTTTGATTCCACCAGCGCCACTTCGTCAAGCAAACTTGAACTACTCAGCCGCTCAATATAAGCCGCAACTTGAAGGTCGCTCGGAGCCACACCACTAATATCTATATGCGTCTCCAATAGTTTTTCACGCGAGACCGCCATCTGAGCCGCCGCGTCCTTTTTACCTTGTGCTGCCTGATATTTACTGGTTGTCACAGTATGGCTGATTCCTTTGGGCTCTTTCTGAACAAGATTCAGTCGTAACAATGACACGCCCGGCGGCAGGTTATTTGTCAATGACGCCAGTACAACACTTCTTGGAACCATCTCAAGCAATTCCGCTGTGGTCAGAGCTGTCTTCATCATGGCCTTGCGTTTGGCCTGCAGCTCTTCAAACTGTTTTATAGACGATTGTGCCTTTGTAATTTTCATATTTACAAGTTTTTCCTTGACCTTGAAAGCATGTTGGCGAACCTTGATAGTCATAAACGAACCGAACAATGCCACCATTACGACAGCAAGCAGTACAAGATACAGAAAGTTTGTTCTGCGCGATTCATTTGTCTGTGTGTAATCATCAGGCACAAAATTTATATTAAGCATTTTCTTACCCTGTCAGAAATTTCCCTTTTCGTATCGTATCGTTATAAACCTCGTTGGGCACGACGCCATGGAATTTTCAAGGAGATCTAACCTTCTTTCTTGTCCCTATGATAAGCTAAGACCAAAGGCAGTAGCCCAGTCAACATTACAATTCCTTCTATCTATCTGGGAATAATCTCGAGACGCCGGCATTTCCACCGCGGCCAGACAATCTCCCATCTGTGCCGCCATTTCCAATTGCATTGCTATTGTCTTATATATTTCTGTGTCCACAGCCTGCCCCGAGAGGAAAACCAAACGTTCCGGCCGTGCCTTTTTATACATCGAAGCGAATTGTCGTTTGCAGTTAGTTAGTTCTATAATCAATCTTGTTACCATTTTTTTCGTTCTAAGCTGCTTTGTTCCTATCGGTATCGAACGAGCAAAAAGTAGATTCTTATGACGACAAAACACAACGTTCGTATAATTTGTCCCGATATTAAGCAGCATCACAATCGCCTTAATATCAGCATCACGTCTGCCAAAAAACCTGGTATAGCTGTTTGTCAAAGCTATTGGCCAAACACCCATCGATTTAATCTGCAGATTTGCCTTTTCGTATACAGCCAGATGCCTATCAATAATCTTTCGCTCAGCAGCTATTACGACAACATTATCTTCCTCTGCCGGGATGTACTTTATCAGGGCATCATCAGGTTCAAACGGCAGTCTTTGCTTTATCTTTGAAACGACGGCTTGCTGTAGCTTGCCATCATTCGTTTTCAATTTCGGGTTTCCCTCCTGCGACTTATCATAAAACGAGGCTCCTACTTTTATATGGTCAATAAATACCTCATTCGCCGGTATTGCCGCTACAACATATCGGCCGTGAAATTTACCGTTCATGGTTAACTGCCGCATGGCTTCTACAGCCCACCTTTGCCACTTGGCACTGCCAAGCTTCACATTTTTAGGTCGATTTTTGTTGCTGCCAGCAATTAGCTTTATACTCTTTCCCTTAACGGCAAGCTGCACTATTCTCAGTGCATCATCTGTTATATCCACGCCAATTGCATATGTGCGGTTTTTCAATAACCCAAACATTCCAATCGTATCTCGTAACTTATTTTACCCTTCACACATCCAACTTTTGCGGTCCCTACCTACATCATCGTTCCAAGCCAATAGCTGCCTTACTATCGAACCGCGACAAGCAGAAAGCCCTGTTACTTCCCATTTATCAATGCAGCTCTCCTTAAAATATAAGAAACAGCTACCCAACCTTCCAAATGTGAGCAGAAATATTGAGAGCTCAATCATAACTATTGACTTCCACTGCCGATAAATTCGGCGGTTTTAACCACCCACTGAAGTATGGAATCGCGAGATGCTTTCGGCTTTTGTGATCCTGTAAAGTGTTTTGAAGCAAGGGAAAACCTTGTTTTTATAAAAGAGCAAA
>CAYFYW010000106.1:0-3692 GCA_964347425.1 uncultured Nitrospirales bacterium | reverse complement strand
GCAAAAGCTACCAATTTATGGACATCCTCCGGAGATTCAAACCTGACTTCACGCTTTGCAGGATGAACGTTTACGTCAATTTTCCCGGGGTCTATATCTAAAAATAAGAAAAATGACGGATGCCTGTCCTTTGGAATCAGTTCTTTATAAGCGCTATAAACTGCGTGACTGACAGCAGGATTTCTTACAGGACGCCTGTTAATAAATATAAGCTGGTAGCTTCTCGCAGAGCGGCTAAATTGAACTGCAGAAGAAAATCCGTAAATCTTTATCCCCCTCCCCTCTTTTTTTATCTCAAAAAACTCATTACACAATTCTTCGCCATAAAGCTGAAAAAACCTCTCTTTAATATCATTGGCCGAATATACATTTATAATCTCGGTGTCATTATGCTTTAAAAGGAATGATATTCCCGGATATGAAAGGGCTTTTTGTGAAACGGTTCCTATTATGTGGGACAGTTCGGTAGGAATGGTTTTCAAGAATTTTCTCCGGGCCGGCGTATTGTAAAAAACATCCCGTACCTCAACGACAGTCCCGGAAGACGGAGGTGCCTCAGATATCTCTTTTGTTTGTTTTGCTGTTATTTCTATTCTCGTGCCTGAAGGTGAATTAACAGGAGATGTTATAAGGGTAACCTTTGAAACAGACGCTATAGAAGCCAGGGCTTCACCCCTGAAACCAAGCGTGGATATTTTGAAAAGCTCTTCTTCTGATTTTATTTTACTCGTGGCGTGCCGCTCAAAACACAGAGAAGCATCGTCCCTGCCCATACCAGCACCGTCATCAGAAACCCTTATCAGTTTTTTGCCCCCGTAAAGGACCTCGATCGAGACTGTTCTTGCGTTTGCATCGATAGAATTATCTATAAGCTCCCTCACTATGGAAGCAGGTCTCTCTATAACCTCTCCGGCAGCAATCTTGTTGACCAGGGATTCAGGAAGGATAGATATTTCTGGCATAATCCTTTATCTCTTTTTCAAGTGCTTTTCAAAAAAGATAAAAACCCGTCCCAGGCGTTTATAGACAAGATAAAAGTACAGTTCAAGAAAGAATTTATAATTTCGATGTTCCCACCTCCACAGAGACAACTTGTTTAACGGGCCGAATATCAGACTACTCCAGAAGCTCTTAAGAAATCTGTCATAACGAAAAGCCAGAAATGTGTTGATGTAAATGGCGTTCAACAGTTTTTTGTCCTTTACCCATGGGTGTTTAATTTCATCATTTGTATAGTTTTTCCATCCCTCAAGATGCGTTGGCGCTCTAAAACCCGCCTTAACAGCTTCTTCATACAATAACGTGCCCGGCAACGGTACATAAGGCTGAATAGGCACTTCTGCACCGGGATGCCTCCCGCGAATCTCATCGGCAAAATCCAGGGTCCTTTTCAATTGCTCCTCCGTCTCATTCGGCAAACCAATCATCAAGGAATACAGGGTTTTGATTCCTCCCTGCGAAATAACCCTGATGCCCTCGTCAATCATCCGTCTGTTTTGACCTTTTCTTATGAATTTAAGAACCTCGTCGTCAGGAGACTCTACCCCGAAAAACAGATATACGCAACCGCTGTCTTTGAATTTTTTCAGAAGTTCCGTGGTAAAAAGATTTATCCTTACATTAGCTATCCATTCAAATCTCAGTTCCTTCAGGAGGTCACAGATATTATTTATCATATCTTTCTTGCCAGCCAGGAAAGTGTCATCATAAAAGGTCATCTTGTGAACACCCAGTCCCTTGAGTTTCTGCAGTTCACTTCTGACTTTTTCAAGACTCTTTACCCTGCAGACATTCTTGTGGAAATATACGTTATAGCAGAATCCGCATTTGTATGGACATCCCCTTGACGATTCATAACCAATATTCTCAAGAGAATCAGTTTTTTTTAGATACTCTTTCAGAATCTCTTTGCCTTTTCCATCATACGGGAAAGGCAGGTTTTCTATATTAAGGAACTCTCTATCTCTGTTCAGGATCTGTTTGCCGTTACTCTTCCAGCCCAGACCGTCAATATCGCTGAAATCAGTCTTGCCTTCCCGCAATGCGCGAACCAGCTCCAGCAATGTCTGCTCGCCTTCTCCCTTAACAACAAAGTCAACGAGTTCAGATTCCAGCGTCTGCTCAGCGCACATGGACGGATGCGTTCCTCCCCACACAAGAGGGATGTCTGGCCGTATCTTGCGGGCGAGCTTGGCAAGATTCAGGGTATTCTTTATTTGATAACAGGTCATGGTCGAAAGACCTACAAGATGCGGCCTTCTGCGCACCAGTTCCCTGAAACGCTCCCTTTTATGAATCCTCTCATCAAAATATTCAACCTCAATACCGTGCTGTTCAAGATACGCACCAAGCGACAGGATTGCCAGAGGGGTCCAGGCATGATACGGAAAGGGACTGGCATTTGCATAGGCCAATACGACTAAATTCTTGTTCATAATCAGTAAATCTAAAAATTTCGGAGATTAAAGGGTCAGATTCCCTGAATCTTCTCTGCAAACGGGTAACTTAACAATCCAAAAATTACTGCAATCGTAATTTCTATGCCTAAAAAATAGTTTAAAAAAAGTGCCCTGACTGCAAAGAAAACCCCCCTTTCCCCCCTCATAAAATTTAACCATCGCAAATTTGCCAACACAAAAACAATAAGAAAGAAAATGAAAAAATATGGTGCTATATTCAAAAATGGCAAAAAAAACAAGGAGATAAAACTCAAAAAAGCAGAGATTGCAGCTATACCGTTGCTGGGAACAGAAGGACCTGCATTATCAAGCTTCCTTTCTTTGATAAATAAATGTACCCACAGAACAGCACGTGTAAAATAATTCCTTACAGCCTGTTTTAAGTTTGCAAACTGATGCCTCACTATCATATTTCTGTTTAATATAATACTGCCTGTCCTGTTTATCCTCCTGGCAAATTCAAAGTCCTCAATATCTGCCCTTCTATACGTTTCCTTGTATCCTCCAACCTTCTCGAACAAATCTTTTCTTAGCGCACCGCATCTTGGAGAAAATACGCTGACCTTGTCAGCCTTAGAACCCTTGAGATGTATATATTCAAACAGGGCCATATACCGGGGAACAAAACCATTATTTAATGGCTCCTTCTCACATATACCGATAACACAATTTGCTGATGGATTTTTATCGAAATAATCCCTGACTTCCCCGATAGTACCGTTCATTACCACTACATCCGCATCAAGAAAAAATATTATATCTCCTCTGGCAGCCCTGACCCCCAGATTTCTTGCCTTGGCAGGGCCAGAATTATTCTCCAATTCTATGATTTTCACGGGATATCCTTTTGCAATCTTTACTGTATTATCGGTAGAGCAGTCATCGACAATTACTACTTCCATATCCCCAATACCAGTCTTGAAGATAGAGTTCAGCAGGTCTGGCATAAATCTTTCTGAATTGTAAGTGGGAATGACAATGGAGATCATATTTATTAAGTATAATAGCTATTATACTCTTAAATCAACAGATTGCACGATATTCTTCAATTATTGTAACTACTCAGGTTCACAGTTCAAGGGTTTATAGTTCAAGGTTAGTAAGCGATGAAGATTGAACGATTTGAAGATATTGAGGCATGGCAACCGATACTCGAATTGATTTACCAACTATCTTAATAACATAAGGTCCCCCTTCTTTGTTTTCACAAAGAAAACAGGGGGACAAGGCGAC
>CAYFYW010000105.1:0-2809 GCA_964347425.1 uncultured Nitrospirales bacterium | reverse complement strand
TTTATCATCCCGAAGCGTCGGGATTATTGATCATTTTTTTGGCCTTGACAGTTTCGATTCAGAAGGGAAGTTTAACAATAAACAGGACTAGCAGGCTTTATTGCCCCGTATCTTTTCTTTTAATTTATTGCATCCTTTTAAAAATCCTACCTTTAATGGAGGATTTGAACGGGGTTTATCTTATAGACTCAGGAAACCCGCATAATTTTAGCCTGTCACCCTAAAATTCCTCTGTCATAGGCCATATTTGCGGTCGTTGTGATTGCAGCCGAGGAGGCCGTGGAAAACATGCCCAGTGGCAGAATGGAATTTTTTAAATCAGACCGGACAGCTCCTCTTGCATGGAGAATACAGCCCCAAACGTTAGAGGAATTCATAGGACAGTCACATTTATTGGGACAGGGAAAACCTCTAAGAGAGGCCTTAGAAAGAGACTCTATAGTCTCTCTCATATTATATGGTCCCCCCGGGACAGGGAAAACAGCTCTTGCCTATATCATTGCCCGAAGAACAAAGGCGTTTTTTCTCTCTCTGAATGCCGTCATTTCTGGTCTGTCCGATATAAAAGAGGCCTTGAAAGAGGCAAAAAAACATCACAGGACTATTCTGTTCATTGACGAGATTCACAGGTTCAACAAACTCCAGCAGGACGCCCTCCTCCCCGATGTCGAAACAGGCACTATTATACTCATAGGTGCCTCTACGCAAAACCCCTTTTTTTCAATAATTCCTGCTTTATCTTCAAGGTCCATGATCTTTCAATTTTTCCCTTTAAAAGAAGACGAAATTAAGACCTTGATAAAGAGAGCCTTGACAGATAAAGAAAAAGGAATTGGTAAATACAATATTAGTGTAACACCGGAGGCTATGGATTTTATTGCGAAAGTCTCTGAAGGCGACGCAAGAAGGGCTTTGAATGCCATTGAGCTCGGTAGTTTTATTATGAACAGCACAGGCCTTACAAGTTATGACATTGAATTGGCAAAAGACGTCCTGCAGAAAAAATCACTGTATTACAACGAGGATGACCACTACAACACCATCTCTGCATTCATAAAAAGCATGCGGGGAGGAGACCCTGATGCTGTACTGTACTGGCTGGCAAAAATGATAGAGGCAGGAGAAGACCCCTTATATATCGCACGAAGAATTGTAATCTGTGCATCAGAGGACGTTGGCAATGCAGATCCGAGAGCGCTCGAAGTAGCAGTTGCTGCAATGAAAGCTGCGGAATCAATCGGCATGCCCGAGGCACGTATACCACTATCACAGGCAGCAATCTATATCACCATGGCACCGAAAAGTAATGCCTCTTATTTAGGGATAGAAAATGCGCTGGCAAATATTCGAGAGGAAAGAACGGTACAGGTGCCTTCCCATCTCAAAAGCTCTGGCTACAGCGGTGCAGCCCGCCTGGGAGCCGGTGTCGGGTACAAATATCCTCACAATTACAGGGGTCATCTTGTGGCTCAGGAATATCTCCCTCGGAAAAAGACATTCTTTTACCCATCCGGGGAAGGCTATGAAAAAATATTCAGAAAGAGGTTACATAAAAGGAGGGTTATATAATGACCAATAATTTATATATCTCTCTTACTCTGGCAGTTGGATTTGTTATTGGTTTTATCCTGTCAGCACTATACTTTAAAGTAACTTCTCGTAAAAGATTGAAAGATGCTGACCATAAAACCCAGAAACTTCTGCAAGATGCCAAGAGAGAAGCAACAACCATTAAAAAGGAAGCTGAGTTTACCGCCAAAGACAAAATCCTTCATGCAAAGGCAGAGGCTGAAAAAGAATTAAGAGAACGGCGCTCGGAGCTCAATCAGCTTGACAAAAGACTGCGGCACAGGGAAGAGTTGCTTGACAAAAAACTGGAACAGTTTGACAGAAGGGAGCACAACTTAAGCAGGAAAGAAAAAGATTTTAACAACAGGGAAAAGAAGCTTAATGGAAAAGAACTTAACTACGAAAAACTGCTCAGGGATCAGAAAGAAGCGCTCGAGCGAATCTCAACGCTCAGCTCAGAGGAAGCCAAGCATGAACTGTTCAGAAGGATTGAAGACGAATCAAAATTTGAAGCTGCTAAAATAGCAAAACGAATTGAAGATGAGGCTGTTGAGTCGGCAACAAGAAAGTCTAAAGATATCATTAGTCTTGCCATCCAGCGTTATGCGAGTGACTATATCAGTGACAATACGATTTCTGCAGTGAACTTGCCAAGCGATGAGATGAAAGGCAGGATTATCGGAAGAGAAGGGAGGAACATACGGGCGCTCGAGGCTGCCACCGGGGTCGAGCTCATCATAGACGACACCCCTGAATCGGTGTTACTGTCCAGCTTTGATCCCGTTAGAAGGGAAATAGCAAGAGTCTCCTTAGAGCGCCTTATCGCAGACGGAAGGATCCATCCTGCAAGGATAGAGGAAGTTGTTGAAAAGGTTAAAAAGGAAATTAATGCCACTATCAAAGAAGAAGGTGATAAGACGGTTTTTGATCTTGGGTTACACGGCATGCATCCGGAACTCCTAAAGCTTATTGGAAGGCTTAAATACAGGACGTCGTATGCACAGAATGTGCTTCAACACTCAAGGGAAGTAGCATATCTCGCGAGTATTATGGCAGGAGAGCTCAAGGTAGATGTTAAACTTGCGAAAAGGGCTGGCATTCTCCATGATATCGGGAAAGCAGTTGACCATGAATATGAAGGCTCACATCAATCTATTGGTGCCAGTATAGCCAAAAAATACGGAGAAAACACTAAAGTTCTCAATGAGATTGAGGTCCACCACGGAGAAGGAGAACCGAT
>CAYFYW010000104.1:0-5007 GCA_964347425.1 uncultured Nitrospirales bacterium | reverse complement strand
AAAGAACTAAGTACCAATGTGATTGTTAACACCAAAAGCATTACTTCTCTCATGTTCAAGCCTCCTTTTTTGATTTAACCGTATAGAGCGAGAACCGTGCCAGCTTGTAACCTGTTGTTTTTAAAGACAATCGACAGACATAATGCTACAATTAGGTCGGTTCTGGTACAATTTTGTAACATATAGTCTGCGGAAAACCAACCAGCCGGGAAAACCTCCAATCTATCGAAGTCCGACTTCGATAGATTGGAGGTTGATGATATGACTAGTAAAGAAAATTACGAATAAAGAATGAAGAATATATCAGCCGCTATTGCAAGAATCGAAAGGATAAAGATAACCAGATAATTCATATCTTCGCGGGACTTCTTGATTGATGAAAGAAGGTAAATAACAACCGCCCTGTCTTCCGTAGACAGGCATGAATCCCCCTGAACTTTCTCTATCAATTCATACTCCTTCACTGCGCTCTTCCTTTTCCTGGTAATACCATATCTGTAGAGAAAGAAAAACACATATCCGACAGCTCCGATATACCAGACAGGCCTGACCCATGCCGGCTCGATGCGCTCAAACACGATGATTGACCTGAATGCAATAGCCGAGATAAAACCAATCAAGAAGAAACCGTGGATTACATAGCCCGGGAATGTATGAAAGTGTTTCTTTTTCACTGTCTCTTTGTTCCGGAATCTGGTCATCTCGGCTTCTCCATGTAACTTTAAATGATGTGCTATTTTTGTGCCTTTAGTCAATCAGTTCATGTTTGATGAAGTCCGTCATTCAATTCCCCCGAAAGGGGACTGTATTCGGCGAACACCAAGAACATGCAGCCGGAAACATAATTACAGAGGAAATAGTTGCAACAGCAGGAATCTGGTATGATGTTGTATTTTTTGAGTTTATTATCTATCATATAGACTCAATAAATCTTCTTATTAATGCCTCAAGAAATTATTACAGGAGAACAGAGAATAATCTATGGTCAAAGTGGGGATAATCGGGGGGTCAGGGCTTGATGACCCGAATATCCTGAAGAAAGCAAAAGAGGTTGAAGCCGAAACACCGTATGGCTCACCAACATCCGTCCTTACGAGCGGGGCAATCGAAGGGGTTGATGTGGTCATCATAGCACGGCACGGCAAAGATCATTCGATATACCCTTCAAAGGTAAACTTTAGGGCAAATATCTTTGCGCTTAAAGAGCAGGGGTGTACCCATGTCCTTGCCTCAACCGCAGTGGGCTCTCTGCGGGAAGAGATAGAACCCGGACATCTCGTATTCCCCTCCCAGTTCATAGACCATACAAAAAAAAGGGAGATAACCTTTTTTGACGAGGATGTTGTTGTACATACACCGATGGCAGAACCTTTTTGTTCCAGCCTCATAGATATTCTCTCATCATCCGCAGAGCACATGAAAATTCCCTATCACAAGAATAAGACAGTAATTACTATTGAAGGCCCGAGGTTTTCCACCAGGGCAGAAAGCCACATGTTCAGGAACTGGAACGCAGACGTCATCAACATGAGCACCGTTCCGGAGGTTAATCTTGCCAGGGAAAAACAAATGCATTATGCCTCGATTGCCATGTCTACAGACTATGACTGCTGGCGTGAGGGCGAGGAGTCTGTCACATGGGAGATGATAATGGAGACAATGAAAAAAAATGCAGACAATGTAATAAAGCTGTTTTCAGATATCATACCGAAAATTAAAGATTATGAGGATGTGTGCGTGAAATAACTCAAGGTTCCACGGGGTCAAGGATTCCAGAGTTCAGGTGTTTAAGACTTTTTTTATTTTCAACAAATCAGTTTGGAATTTGGTCATTGAAAATTATCTGTGATTTGTAATTTGGTTATTGTAATTTCAATGTAAGATAGACAAAGTCACATTCTACGAAGTCTGACTAAGCTTACGATAAAAGATATTCACAAGCAAAGGAGAAAAAACATGACCATCAAATCCAGAATCAGAACCATACCGGATCATCCCAAAAAAGGAATCCTGTTCAGGGACATAACCACTCTCATCAAAGATCCTGTAGGATTCAGGCTGGTTATTGATAACCTTACCCAGAGATACATAACCGGCAAGATAGATTTTGACACTATTGTAGGCATAGAGGCACGAGGTTTCATCATCGGCGGAGCACTCTCCTACACACTTGGAAAGGGTTTCATACCTGTTAGAAAAGTAGGTAAGCTCCCCGCAGCGGTCGTGAGGCATGAGTATGAGCTCGAGTACGGCACAGACGCAATCGAGATGCACAAGGACGCTGTAACGAAAGGGACAAAGGTTCTCCTGGTTGATGATCTTCTTGCAACGGGCGGAACTGCCCTTGCCGCAGCAGCCCTGGTTGAAAAAACCGGAGGCACTGTCTCAGAAATGGCATTTATTGTAAACCTTCCTGACGTAGGAGGGTATAAAAAGTTAAAAGACAAAAATTATAACGTTTTCTGTTTGACAGAATTTGAAGGGGAATAACAAAATTGCTCTTTTGCGCTATTGCTCTATGGCTCTATGACATTCGTTCAATATGGATAAAAAATAAAGAAAAGAACAGACAGAGCACATAAAACCCAGAGTCCGGCGGAGATCTGCTTAACCCTTCCTGACAAAACCTTCATCAGCGGATAGACCACAAAACCGGCGGTCATGCCTATACCTAAATTATAGGTAAAACTCATCAGCACAATAATACTGAAAACAGGTACAACCTCAGTCAGGTCGTCAAATTTTATTTTAGTGATAGGCGAAAGCATGAGCATGCCCACAATAATCAGGGCCGGTCCATAGGCAAAAGAAGGAATTACAGTAAAAAAAGGGGCAAAAAACAGGGCACCAAGAAAAAGGAGGGCTGTGACCACCGACGTTAATCCTGATCTGCCGCCCGCCTCTATGCCTGTTGCTGACTCAATATACGTGCCGGTTGTCGTTGTTCCCAGAAGGGAGCTGACAATCGTGGCCAGAGAATCGCACAACATCGGTTTTTCAATTTCCGGCAGATTGCCCTGCTCGTCCAGTAACCCGGCCTTGTACGACACCCCTATCAGTGTTCCCATGGTGTCAACAAAATCCATGACAAACACTGTAAGTATAACTGCAAAAAATCCCCAGCTCAGTGCACCAAAGATATCAAGCTCCAGGAAAATTGGCATAATGCTCGGGGGCATGCTTATCCATTTATCGGGAACTTCTCTTATTCCGAATATAAACGCCAGAATAGTCACCACAAGGATGCCTGAAAGTATTGCACTTTTTATTTTATTTATCATAAGAAAACTGATAAACAGGAATCCGAACATGGCCAGGATTACGCCCGGGTCCTTAAAATTTCCAACATGTACCGGAGCACCCGGCACGCCCAGCGTAACAATACCTGTTTCGTTTAAACCGATAAAGGTCAGGAAGAGGCCTATTCCAACAACAAAGCCTATTTTAAGCCCTTCGGGTATTGCATTTGCCAGCCAGCTTCGTATCTTCAGAATGGTTATTACGGTAAAAAGAACGCCGCCGATAAATATTGCCCCTATCGCAGTCTGCCAGCTGTAACCGAGGACCTTGACAACGGTGAAGGCAATAAAGGCGTTCTCACCCATGTAGGGCGCAATTGCAAAGGGCCTCTTCGCATAAATACCCATTGTCAATGTCCCGAAAAAAGCGCTTAAGATAGTCGCCACCATAGAGGGTCCGAAAGGAATGCCCGCTGCTTCGAGTATCTTGGGGTTGACGATTATGATGTAAGCCATAGTAACAAAAGTCGTCAATCCGGCTATGATTTCCTGACGGACATTCGTCCCCAGTTCATCGAGCTTGAAATATCCTCTCAGCATACCCCCCTCCTTTGAGGTATCGGTCTCTGTAGAGTATAAAACTCCGGTTGTAAAAAATAAAATAAAAAAGTTTTGGGTTAACTTAATTAGTCACAAATTGAGAAATGAAAAAGTCTTTTTGGTTAAAATATCGATTTTTAAGTCTGAACCAGAATGTTCACATTATGCAGGAAAACCAACAACGCCAATGGGGAAGGCTGATGAAGAATTTCTGTCCGACACCTTAAAAAAAAGACCGTATTGAATTTAAAAATAAAGTGGCAAAACTATAAAGCTAAAACAGAATATTAAATATGTCGATTATAGAAATTCCGAGGCAGTCTTCCCCATTTACATTACAGCCTAAACCTGCCTGTACCTTTGCGGCTACACAATAGAGAAAAAACCAATAACACGAATCTGCAATGCTGGAAATCTCAATTTTTAAGTCTGACCCCACATGAATAAGACCAAAGTCCTACGACCCTTTATCTATGAAAAAATTGACCAAAGTCCTATTGAATTTCTTTCATAAGTAGAATAATCTCTAATATAGAGATGTGTCTGAAAAGCTGCTCTGGAAACCGCATTCCAGATAGATAGGTTACAGAGCATTACCTTATTCTTATAAGCAAATTGGAAGAGAAAGGTATTGTTCTCAAGCGGGATAAGAGTAAGACGGTAAGATTCCTGTATTATTTTTCCACTGAGATGATGCAAAGAAAAGTACCCGATGGAAATAATCGCACAATTTTTAAAAAGGAAGGTGGTGGTGGTGTTATTTCGCTGTCGATAGAGGTGTTGAGACACCTCGATTTAAAAATTTTAGCGTTATAGAAAAGGAGAGAAATCAAATGAAAAAGATCACTATAAGCATACTCTCTGCGGTATTATTTTCAGTATTGCTCATGACCTCGGCGGCCTTCGCCTGGGATATTATTCTTCACAACAGCTTGGGTCAGGAGTATTATCTGAACGACACCGGTATTATGATTGGGCAGAATATGGTATACGACGGTGTTGCTCCCCGTACCATGGGGCCGCAGAATATCGTAGCCTTTTATAACACTGTTTACGGGGACATAAATATAAACCAGCTTGCGAATGTTGATTATGTTAGTTCAACTCTCGTTGGGACCTGGGGCGTTCAAAACTTTACCTGGGCCATGGCTAACGGTAATGTCGTAAC
>CAYFYW010000103.1:0-8498 GCA_964347425.1 uncultured Nitrospirales bacterium | reverse complement strand
GGCCGCTCCGGCGGGGTTATGCTGGCAAGGGTTTTGCCGTCACAGGTTCTGGATAAGGCAGCTTATCAGTACTATACGGGAGCAGGCTGGAGTTCCAATGAAGCAGACGGGGTCTTAATTGTAGAGCCACCGGTGGGTGAACATTCGGTCATGTGGAACCCTTACCTCAAGCGCTGGATAATGATGTACCTGAACAGGAGCACGGCAAGTATAGAAGTGCGTGAGGCTCAAAGGCCTGCCGGGCCGTGGAGCAGGCCATGGGAGATAGCAAACGCTAACGACTATCCGGCATTGTACGGGGCTTTCATGCATGACCTATACATCGAGGAACGTGGCAAGACCGTCTATTTCCTCATGTCGCAGTACGGCCCTTACAATGTTTTTCTCATGAAAGTCGTATTCCAATGAAGAAAAAGAAAAGGTATATGATATACTGATAATTCTAGATTTCAAGTCGAGGTAGACACCTTTAGTCAGAACATTTAAGAGGAGGTAACTATGAAATTATTAACTGTGTTGCTTGGCTTTTTTTTGATGGTAAATGCCGGATTTGCTGAAGAAGATGTTATTCTTGAGACCGAAAAAGACAGATTGAGCTACGCTATTGGAATGGATATAGGCATAAGCCTGAAAAGACAACATCTTGAAGTTAATTTTGATGCGTTCGCTCAAGGAGTTAAGGATTCACTAGCAGGAGGTGAAGCCTTGCTTAGCGAGCAGGAATATCGGGACACCTTATCCGCATTCAGAAAAGAGAGGGCACAGAAACAGATGGCGCATATGAAAGAGTTAGGCGAAAAGAATAAAAAAGAAGGCAAAGCATTTCTTGCTGAAAACAGGAAAAAAGAAGGAATAGTAACTACAGAGAGTGGTTTACAGTATAAAGTTATTAAGAAAGGCACTGGAAAAACACCTCAATCGACCGATACAGTGACTGTTAACTATCGGGGGACACTAATAGACGGAACAGAGTTTGACAGTTCTTACCGTCGTGGACAGCCAGCAACTTTTAAGGTAACCGGTGTAATCAGGGGCTGGACTGAAGCCCTTCAGCTTATGAAGGAAGGAGGAAAATGGGAACTTTATATACCTCCAAACCTTGCCTATGGCGAGCGCGGAGCTGGACAGAATATCGGGCCAAATTCAACCCTGATTTTTGAGGTAGAACTCATTTCAGTAAAAGAATGAGATTCAGCCCCTTCAGGCTGCTCTGCGCGACAGGGATTTTCGCCATATTCAGTTCCACTATATCGAAAAGTCCTGTACTCCCGCTCTATGCCACCCATCTCGGCGCTGACCCTTCAGGTGTGGGGATGGTTGCGTCAGTGTCTGCCTTTACCGGCATAATCGCAAGCATTCCAGCGGGCATGATGTCCGATAAGCTGGGACGCAGAAAGATGCTGGTCTTCTCTGCTGTTGTTTTCGCCTCGGCTCCTTTCCTGTACCTCATGGTAACAAAAATCTGGCAGCTCGCAATTATCAGGTTTTATCACGGCTTTGCAACGGCAATTTTTATTCCGGTGTCCATGGCCCTTGTCGCAGATCTTTTTCACAAAGAAAGGGGCGAAAAGATAGGCTGGTTTTCGACATCGACCCTTGTCGGCAGGTTTGCCGCTCCTGCGATAGGCGGGGGAATCATAGGGGCGATGGTGTTTAATCCAGGATTGAGCTACAAGGCCGTCTATATTGTTTGCGGAGTTGCCGGAATTTCGGCGCTGCTTCTTGCACTTAAAATTCCCGATCCCGGCGAAGAACAAAAGGGGAGCACGGACTGGAAGGAGGCGTTCAGAATATTCGGTGAGGTCATTTCTTCGAGGGGAATTATCATGACGAGCTCTGTCGAAGCGTCGATCCTCTTTGCTTACGGGACATTCGAAACATTTCTTCCTTTATACTCAATACGGGCGGGGTTGACTGCCTACGAAGTCGGCATATTCATTTCAGCACAGGTAATAACCCTGGCTCTGACCAAGCCGTTTATGGGCAGGTTTTCCGACAGGCATGGAAGGGAAGGGCAGATCGCAATCGGTGGAATCACGGGTGCTATATGTATAGCGGGCATCCAGTTTTTCAGCTCCTTTGTTTCCCTTTTCTTTTTGAGCATACTTTTCGGCCTGAGCCTCTCGATTGTTACATCGGCAACGTCGGCATTGATTGCGGACCTCAGCAGCAGGGAATCTCACGGCTCGGCAATGGGCATACTCGGATCGATAATGGATATCGGCCATACGGCCGGCCCGATCGCCTCAGGTATTATCGCGGCAGCTTATGGCCTGGGAAAGGCCTTTTCCGGAGCAGCTCTCATTCTCGCGATATCCGCTGTGATTTTTTATGCAGGTTTTAAAATTAAACACTGGAGCAATTAGCCAGGAGGAATTTTGGGGACGTTGTTGATTACGTGAACTAACTGGAGCTATTTGTGCTTCAATATTTAATAAGAAGAAGAGAGTAAATGCTGTTTCAATGGAAGTAAGTCAACTCAGTCAACAACGTCCCCTAAGTATAAACTCAGTCAACAACGTCCCCTAAGTATATTGGTTACTTTGACAAGGTGGATTTTGATAAAATATACGGTAGTACTGTCAAGGTCGCAAAGCAAATTAACGGATTCATAGAGTACTTAAAAAAGACAGATGTCTGTGGACAAAAGTTCCTTGATCAGAAATCAAAAGAAAAAATGGAATTTTTGAAGAGCTTGCAACAATATAAGAAATAATTATACATTACACGTTACAGATTACAAATTGCAGATTTTGTGAAATCTGAAATCTGAAATCGAATAATTTGAAATGCACCGAACGTGATAATTTGAAATCTGTAATCTGTCGATCTGAGATTGTCGTGGAATGTGAAATATGAAATCAGCTAATCTGAAATATTTTCTCAAAACCTACGGATGTCAGATGAATGTCCATGACTCTGAAAAGATTGCTGGAATCTTTTCAGAATACGGATGTCAGCCGTCTGACGGCGCTGAAGACGCCGACGTAATTGTCCTCAACACCTGCAGTATCAGGCAGAAGGCAGAGCAGAAAGTCTACAGCGAGCTGGGAAGGCTTAAGTCAATAAAAATTAAAAATCCCGGGTTGAAAATTGCTGTTGCAGGGTGTATTGCGCAGCAAAGCGGGAGTTCAATCTTTAAGAGATTCCCGTATGTTGATTTTATTTTTGGTCCGGGGAATATTGATAGTTTACAAACATGGATAAATGGTAGAGTCTATACGAAGGATGAAGGACGAGAGACGAAGGACGCAAAATCAGACTACAGAACACCCCGTAAATCCCGGAGTGCCGGGACACGGGGCAGGCAGTTCACAGTTCACAGTTCACGCGTAACGGCCTTGAAGGATAACCCGGAGTATCACACAAAGACTCTGCCCATGAAGAGGGAAGGGCTGGTCAGGGCGTGGGTGTCAATAATGTACGGCTGTGACAATTACTGTGCGTACTGTGTTGTGCCCTACACCCGCGGAAGGGAAAGGAGCAGGCCAGCCAGTGACATATGCAGCGAGATCCAGACCCTTGCCAATCAGGGTTATAAAGAAATCACGCTCTTAGGCCAGAATGTAAATTCTTACGGCAAAAATCTGTCCGAAACAATAGACTTTCCCGACCTTCTTAAACTGATACATGAGATACCCGGGATTCAAAGGATCAGATTCGTTACTTCTCACCCAAGGGATCTTTCTGAAAAGCTTGTCAGGACAATGAGGGATTTACCAAAAATATGTGAGCATATACACCTTCCTCTTCAGGCCGGCTCTGATAAAATCCTTTCTCTGATGAACAGGGGCTACACATATAAGCAATACAGGGAGAAAATAGACTATATGAGAAATGCAGTCCCTGGTATCGCCATAACCACGGACATAATTACGGGTTTTCCCGGCGAGACAGAAGATGACTTTCGGTGTACTGCGAACGCCCTGAGGGAAATAGAATTTGACGGCATTTTCGCATTTAAATATTCGGAACGTCCTGATACAAAGGCACTTGAATTGCCCGATCATATTGATGAAAATGTTAAATCAAAAAGACTTTCCGAGGTACTTGAATTACAGGAATCTATTACATATAAAAAGAACAGGTCCCTTGAAGGTAAAACACTTGAGGTTCTGGTTGAAGGTCCAAGTGAGACAGATAAGGATAAGCTTACCGGCAGGACAAGGACAAATAAGATAGTAAATTTCAACGGGGACATAAAAGATATAAGTTCGGGCAGTTCAAGTTCTCTAATTGGAAGACTTATTCATGTAAAGATACTGAAGGCCAGACAGCATTCATTGTATGGAGAAGAAACTATAAATTCCAGTGGCAAAATCAAACCTTTCCCTCCCGGCAGGATCCGCTGAGGTGCTCAAATAAATCTCCCCCGGATAGTCGGGCCCAATAACCAAAAAAAATACAGTCAATGAAGAAATAAGGTGTAAGACCTCTTTGACTGTTAAATAATTATACATTCGTATTTTAGTTGACAAAATTATTTCAAACATTTAAATTAATTTAAAGGGGAAAGAGGCAAGGAATTATTACATACACCTCGATTTTCTTAGAAACAGTTCATTAATCCTTAAATCAAAAAAAGGGGGACACGTATGAAAAAAATTGTTTTATTGTTCTTGTCAGTTTTGCTTGTCTGTTTTGGCCTGGGTTCCGACGCGCTGGCACTGGATAAAGGTGATGAACATTATCTGGATGTTGAGGTATCCTGCCCGATTAGTGTAAAGGCAGGTTCACCGCTGAGTGTTGGCGTAAAGCTTCTAAATGATAATTGCAACGACAGCATTTCATGTGTATGGCGCGGAATGACAGCGCTTGCCGGTAATTCGGGAGGCACATTTGGCAACGCAGGTGTGTGGGGTCCTTTTGTGATAGGCGACAACCCGGGTATATGTACTTCAATACCACCAGCCACATGCACACCTGATGTTACACCAGGATCAGTGGGGCCTTTTAATGTACCGGTTGTAAATTCAGTGCCGGCTTCCCTGGCAAACACGGCTGCAATGGCTACTGTTATGATACTCAATAACGATGGCAGCCCGGTTGATGGCGATGTATGTATGGTCAATGTCCTTCCGTAACTTGGCCATTTAAGATAAGCAGTCCTCTTTTCCCTTTTTGAAACCTGAAGCTGGCGATTGACCACTGAGGGCACAGAGAAACATTAAGTAATATTTAAACCCAAAAACTGCAATCAGCCCCCGTAAAATATTAAACATATAACGGGGCAGGCACCGAGGACTCAGAGGGCTCAGAGAAATGATTTAAAAAATAAAATTAGATATCTCTGTGTTCTCTGGTATGTACCGTACGGTACATACCTCTGTGATCTCTGTGGCAGAAAAAATATTTTTGTAAAGCTTAATTAACTCCGAGTGCTCCGCGGTTAAAAAAACCGCTCAACTTAGGTAAAAACAACTTGATCAAAACAATGTTTTCCTATCTTAGAAAAAACCGGTTTCACGTTGCCGTCATAGGCTTTCTGTGTATATTTACGCTCTCGGTACTGGTATATTCTGCTGCCGAGAAACGAGATGAAGCTGCCTTACATAATAATGATTTCAGTCCGGGACCCTATGATCATTTCATGATAGACAAGCTTGATATAACCGAACGCAAGGGCGACATGACAACCGTCTCTCTTTCTGCTGACAAGATTATTCACAGGAAAAGGGCCTCCAGGTTTTTTGTCTACCAGAATCTGAAGGAGATATTCATATCAGGAGCAAGGATTGACATTGTTATGAATAACAATGATTCCGCCAATGACAACATTGCTATACCTCTAAATAACATTGGTGACATTCTTAAATCTCTCGGAAAATCGCAAACACCAGTAGAAGAATACCTCAGAGGTACAACAGATATTAATCTGGACCTTTTGACAAGAATACTTTTCAGGGATATAGCAGTGAATGTGCACCTCTTTGACGGGGGAAGGATCTCAATCAGTGCAGACAGCGCCCGCATCAACTTCGATTCTGAAAACATCATCCTGGAGGACCATGTACATGTCGCGGACTCAGCCAACAACAAGCTGCTTTCATCCATGGCGGTCTGGTCGAAAGAATTCAACGGCGTCTATTTACCCGAAGGATACAGACTTCAGAATGAATACCGGAAGGAAAAAGCATTTTTTGCAGTAGACGGCAGAGGCGAATTTTCGAAAGTAAATGATCTTCCGGATATAAAGTATGCAGACTTTATTGAAGAAGGCGAGAAGGTTCTGTATGACAAGCTGCCCGCTTACGTAAGACTCATGCCCTGATTCTCAGGGAAACAACTCTTCTGCAGAAAATAGCAGGGTAGGGCGCGCCCTGCCGACAACCCCGCAGGGAAAAGGAAAGAATGATTTATCCAGGAGTTCCCTCAGAAATGACGGACAAAAAAAGATAACTGATTGATAAGTAGAAAGAAAGCCAAATTAACAAGTGGTCGTGCAAAGGTCATTCCCCGACCCCTGATCAAGTCAGAGGGCATGCTTGATCGGACAATCCAGAAGTCATAGCTAAGGGAACTTCTTTTATATTTGATAAGGTATGGCTTATTGCATATCCATGCAGAGAAACTGGATCCCCCGGTCAAGCCCTGAACCGTATGGTCCAGGGCAAGCCGGAGGATGACAAAAGTAATGGCATCACTCATCCGTGAGACCTATAAAAAAATTGGGGGAACTCGTCATCTATCTGATTGATTATGACAATGTCGTGAGGTTATATTAATAAGACTCACGAAAAAACAATTTTAGAGAAAATTCTATGAAGGTTGCTGTTACAACATTAGGCTGTAAGGTCAATCAGGCAGAAAGCGCTGCCATTATGGGAGCACTTCGAGAACAGGGATATGAAATTGTCAACAGCAATGAAAATCCTGATGCCTGCATTATAAACACCTGCACTGTAACGGCAAAAAGCGATTACCAGTCAAGGCAGATGATAAGGAGGGCTGTTAAATCCGGTGCAAGGGTCGTTGCGACAGGATGTTATGCACAGTTAAGACCGGATGAATTATCTGAAATAAAAGGGATTGATCTTGTTCTTGGAAATTCTGAAAAAGCTAAGATAAATAACTATATAGTTGAGTTTAATGTTGAGCCTGATACATCCCCCCAACCCCCCCTTACTAAAGGGGGGAGTGAGGGGGGATTGTTAAAGGGGGGAAGGGCGGATTTTCGAACCAGAGCGCTCGTTGATTCACCGGAAACGCCTCTACAAATAGGTTCGTATTACTCAAACAGGGCAAGGGCATTTCTTAAGATTCAGGATGGCTGTGATTTTTCCTGCTCATACTGCACAGTTCCCATGGCAAGGGGAAAGAGCCGCAGTCTCAGCCCGGAGGATGTCTTGAAGGCGGTTGAAAAATTTATTTCAGACGGGTATAAGGAAATCGTGTTAACAGGAGTTCATATCGGTTCCTACGGGTTGGAACTTAAACCCGAAAGTTCCTTATTGGAAATTGTGAAAAAAATAACAGCATGCTGTGACAAAACCAGAATCAGATTAAGTTCAATAGAACCTCAGGAATTAAAAAAAGATTTTTTAACGTTAATAAAAAAAGGGCGTCTCTGTCCGCATCTTCACATTCCATTACAGAGCGGTTCAAACGCTGTACTGAGGGCGATGAACAGGAGATACAGCGCCTCTTTTTTTAAGAGTCTTATCCAGAGTATTGCTTCAACATGTCCCGGTATATCGATTGGCACAGATATCATTGCAGGCTTTCCCGGAGAAAGTGAGAAGGATTTCCAGGACACAGTAAATCTTTTGCAGGAAATGCCGCTGAGCTATATCCACGTATTTCCATATTCAAAAAGGCCGGATACAAGGGCCGCAGCCTTTGCATCCCACGTCAGTGATGATGTTAAGAAGAAGAGAGTCGATAGATTACTGGAAATCTCAAAAAAGAAAAAAAATGATTATTTAACAATGCATTTGGGGAAATATTTGAATGTAATAGTTGAAAGTAGGGATACAACCGATGGTTTTTACAGGGCGATTTCTGATAACTATATAAGGCTCCTGGTCAGGGCAGACAGGCTTATTCGCGGGCAGAAACTGGCTGTAGAGGCTGTTTCCATGAGCAATGGAGGCTTAATCAGCATACCAGCATAAACCTCACTCTGAACAAATATAACCCCTTATTTTTTCAATATTTTTTTGCTGCCTAAATCTTGTGCAAATCCTGTGAATTCCAAGCCAGAAGCCACTCTTGGAAGACCTGATTATATGAAAATAACAATTTCTTAACACCAGTTAATTATTGCTTATGTCCGATAAGATATATTATGTAAAATTAGATAATATCCACTTCTTCGCCTCAGCCCTTGATTTTATTGAACCATAGAGCTGCTGCTCCTTTACAGAAGCCAAAATTTTTCCTAAATACGCACCCGGCCCTATGTTTAGCATCTTTTGAACATCATTACCGTTTACGAGAATTGTATTTTTAATTTTTTTGAATTCATCAGCCTTTTTTAGAATCCACGTTAATTTTTT
>CAYFYW010000102.1:0-6547 GCA_964347425.1 uncultured Nitrospirales bacterium | reverse complement strand
CATGTCTCAAATGGTGAACTCGGAGCAAAAGGGGCAAGAGAGATGTAATATTTATTTTCAGAAATTATCCTTATTTTATTAACTGTTTCCTGTTGGATAATGTCACAGAAAATACAGTGTTTTTTATGTTCATAGTATCGTCTGGCGTTGATAACTTCTTCCTCCACCAGTTTTGGCACAATAGGGAGCGCTATGAGTTGCGAGTGGGTATGTTCCAGCGACGCGCCTGCTGCTTCGCCTTCGTTTTTAAAAATGAGGACATATTTCAGTTGCGGGTTTTTTTTGAGATCGGAAAGTCTCTGGTAGTATGCCAGAAGCGTGTCTTCCACAGATTTTGCAGGCATCGTTGAAAGGGTGAGATTATGGTCTGGACTTTCTATTATTACTTCATGGGCGCCAATACCATCCATTTTGCTGAAAATACCGTCAGAGACTTCGTTGATCTGCCTGTCTACATGTAAAACCGGGAATTTATTAGATACAACTCTAAGAGTCCAGCCCGGGGTATTTGGTTTGCTTCCATCAATCCTGAAGGCTATTATTTCAGGAGGTGTTGTATATTCGTTTCCGTTGCAGAATGCACAAAACCCCCCTTTTTTTACAGGTACACGCATTTTGAAATCGGTGGGTCTTTTGCCTCTCTCTATCGAGATTATAACCCATCTGCCAGCGATGGGGTCTTTTCTTAATTCAGGCATTTTTACCTCTCAAATGAAATCAGATGAAAAATTCAGAATAATTTAAAAAATCAAATTAAATTTGATAGTATTATATCATTATTTTGGCTATAATTCTCTATGAAACCGTCTTTCCATACAAGACTTCTGAATGGCCCTTTTGAGGATCCAGGGCTCTATGTAAGGCTCCTGAGGGAGGGCAGGGCCCTGCTATTTGATATCGGCTATACCAACAGCATTTCTGTGAGGGATGCACTTAAAGTTAGTGATATATTTGTATCTCATACTCATATTGATCACTTCATAGGGTTTGACAGTATTCTGAGACTTCACTTAAAAAGGGAAAGGCCGTTGAGACTATACGGGCCCGAGGGATTTATTGATCATCTAGAAGGCAGACTAAGAAGTTATACCTGGAATCTGATTGGAGATTACCCTCTTGTTATCGAGGTTTCTGAAATTGATGAGAGGTTTATTTCAAAAGCTGTCTTCAAGGCGTCAAACTTATTTGAAAGAGACAACAGGAGGGGAATTCCATTTGAAGGTTTTCTTATTATTGATTCTTTTTTTAAGGTGTCGGCTGCCATTCTTGACCATCAGATTCCCTGTCTGGCCTTCTGCCTTCAAGAAGATTACCACATAAATATTGACAAGGCTAAACTGAAAAGCCTGAACCTTCCTGTCGGTCCATGGCTCGGAGGACTTAAGACCGCTATAAGAAAAAATTTATCTGATAGCGTTTTTAAAATTAATGGCAAAGAATTTACTTTTGCTCAACTTAAAGACATAGCACGTATAACAAGAGGACAGAAAATTTCTTATGTTGTTGATGCCCTTGGAAGCGAAGAAAACATAAGGAAAATTACAGCCCTTGTACAAGGTTCTGACATCCTGTATATTGAGGCGTATTTTCTTGATAGGGATAGACACAGAGCACAGGAACGCTGTCACCTTACCGCTAAGCAGGCAGGAAGGATAGCGAGAGAGGCGGGCATAGGGAAATTAGTGGTTTTTCATTTTTCACCGAAATATACAGATGCCCCGGAAGAGCTTGTAGAAGAGTCAGAAACTGAATTTCATAAAAGCTTGTAGCTTTACTCAACTTTTTCAAACTGATCCTT
Source organism: uncultured Nitrospirales bacterium (assembly GCA_964347425.1). GTDB lineage: Bacteria > Nitrospirota > Thermodesulfovibrionia > UBA6902 > BMS3Bbin08 > CAYFYW01. Next base: position 4,749 of record CAYFYW010000102.1, on the reverse strand, counting down.
CAGGGCTCCGCAAACAGGACAGACCCAGTCATCAGGGAGTTTTTCGAAAGGGGTGTCAGGTGGAATATTCCCATCAGGATCACCTGTCTCGGGATCATAAACATAGCCGCAAACACTGCATTTCCATTTTTCCATTTCAACCTCCTGGGATGTTATTCTATGGAAAGGATGAGAAATCCTTCTCCGGTTTGGCGGGCCGATAACACTAAATTTAAGAGGGGACGTACAAAGGTAGGTTGTGTTTCCCGACAAAACCAACGGAAAGCAGGACGTCCCCCCTTTACAAATTCATTTATACTTTTTTGTTTATCCCTGTTTCTAGTATAACAATTTAGTTTAAAATTATAAAGATATTTTTGGCTGTAAAACCACTCCCCTTGCCGTTCGGCTGAGCTCACGCCGAAGCCCACCTAATGGATTTTCTTTGGCGAAAATTAAGTCTTTGTTCTTTGCGAGGAAGCAATAAAAGGAGCATATTCAGTCAGTGAAATCAGTGGCTAAACAATTACAGGAAATTAGTAAATGTATCAGTGATAGTATCAAAGAGAAAGGGATATTTTACATTTTTATTGTCTTGTGATATGTTTAGAAACTGATTTTACTGATAAAAATTTTGGGCATATGAGATATTATGCTGGAGGGTATACATGAAAATTAAAAAAGTGGTACTCGCATACTCAGGTGGGCTTGATACATCTGTGGCAATAAAATGGCTGAAAGAGACCTACGGGTGTGAGGTTATAGCCTTTTGTGCGGATCTCGGGCAGGGAGAAAATCTTAAAACAATAAAGAATAAGGCGCTTGAAACAGGTGCTTCCAAGGTTTATATAATGAATTTACAGGAAGAGTTTGTAAAGGACTATGTATTCCCTATGCTGCGTGCTGATGCGGCTTATGAAGGCACCTATCTCTTGGGCACTCCAATAGCAAGACCGCTTATTGCACAGAAACAGATAGAAATAGCGAAAAAAGTAAAAGCTGATTCAGTTTCACATGGCGCTACAGGTAAGGGCAATGACCAGGTAAGGTTTGAGTTGACGTATTATGCCTTAAAACCGGATATAAAAGTTATTGCACCGTGGAGAGAGTGGTCATTTGATTCGAGGGCTTCTCTCATTGACTATGCAAAAAAACACGGGATACCGGTAACAGTGACAAAGAAAAGACCCTACAGCGTTGACAGAAACCTTTTCCATATCAGTTATGAAGGTGGAATTTTAGAGGATCCCTGGGCAGAACCACCAAGGGACATGTATACGTTGACCGTATCCCCGGAGAGGGCTCCTGACAGAGCTGTCTATATCAGCATAGGATATAAAAACGGTGACCCCGTGTCTCTTAACGGTAAGATGCTTTCGCCTGCTTTAATCTTGAAAAAACTCAATTCCATAGGTGGGAAAAATTCTATCGGAAGAACAGATATGGTTGAGAACAGATTCGTAGGAATAAAATCCAGAGGTGTTTATGAAACGCCCGGCGGGACAATCCTCCACATTGCCCACAGGGCAATCGAGTCTATTACTCTTGACAGAGAGATTATGCACCTGAGAGATTCCCTGATGCCAAAGTATTCCGAACTCGTATATTATGGTTTTTGGTTTTCACCGGAGAGACAGGCCATTCAAAATCTCATAGATAAGTCTCAAAAGGGCATAACAGGGACCGTGAGACTCAAGCTTTATAAAGGGAACTGTACAGTGGTTGGCAGGAAGTCCCCAAAATCTCTCTATAATCATGCTCTCGCAACTTTTGAGGCCGAGAAAATTTACAATCAAAAAGACGCAGAAGGTTTTATAAAGCTGAATGCCCTTCGACTTAAAATAAATCCAAAATTTAAAATGTAAAATGCAAAATTAATGTATTTTATTTTGTAACTACTCTGGTTCACAGTTCCAGGGTTCAAGGTTTAAGGGTAGAAACGACGAAAATTAAACGGATTAAAGATATTGAGGCATTGCAACCGATACTCGAATTGATTTACCAACTATACTTAATAACATAAGGTCCCCCTTCTTTGTTTTCACAAAGAAAACAGGGGGACAAGGCGATCAGCCGTGAACCGTGAACCTGACAACCTGGGTAGTTACTTTATTTGTATATTCAATTATTTTTTCCACAATTTAGATGGAAAATTGCACAGCAATTTGAATTTTTGATTTTTAATTTTTGAATTTTATATTTAATATGTCAGATCTCAGGTATTGGCTTGCCCTTAATTTTTTACCCGAAATAGGGCCGGTTCTTGCGAGAAGACTGCTGTCGGTCTTCGGAAATCCTGAAAATGTCTTTAGCATGTCAGTCAGCGAGATTAAGAAGGTTGAAAATATCGGGGAAAATAGGGCAAAGAGTATCGCTGATTTTAAGAAGTGGGATATGATTAAAAGAGAGATAGACAGCACCACGAGAAACAAGACCGAGTTTATTACTATTCATGATAAATCATATCCTGAAGGCCTGAAACGTATACCGGATGCTCCGCTTGTTCTCTATGTGAAAGGCGGGATAAAAAATGAAGATAAGTATGCTGTTGCGATTGTAGGTTCACGGCATTCTACTGACTATGGTCTTGGGATAGCCGAGAGACTGAGTTATCAAATAGCTTCTTATGGGTTAACCGTTGTAAGCGGGATGGCAAGGGGCATAGATAGTGCGGCTCACAGAGGTGCATTAAAAGCACGCTGCAGGACCATAGCTGTTCTCGGTTCCGGTATCGATGTTCCGTATCCGCTGGAGAACAAGAGATTGATGAAGTCTATTGCTTCTTCAGGAGCGGTTATCAGCGAATTTCCTCTTGGTACCCCACCCAATAAAGAAAACTTTCCTAAAAGGAACAGGATTATCAGTGCCCTGTCATTGGGAGTGGTAGTAGTAGAGGCAACTGTTGACAGCGGTTCACTTATTACAGTAGGCTATGCTCTTGAGCAGGGTAAAGAGGTTTTTGCAGTGCCTGGCAATATCACATCAAGAAATTCCAAGGGCACAAATAATCTCATTAAAAAAGGAGCGACACTAGTAGAAAATGCCGAGGAGATAATTGATGAGCTCAAACCTCAATTAAAAGGCATTATCAGGGAGGACAGACTGTTTTCTGAAAAGACATTGCCCGTGATGACCGATGACGAGAAGATTCTCTACAGTTTTCTGGGCAATGAACCGAAACATATAGATGTGATTGTCAGAGAGACGAATATGTCAAGCAGTAAATCGCTGTCAATATTATTAAGCCTTGAGCTTAAGGGGGTCATAAGACAGGTTGACGGGAAACGGTTTTATATTGAGTAAAAAACAAGAAGTGAGAAGTGAGAAATGGGAACTATTAAATCACTGATAATTGTTGAATCTCCAACCAAGGTAAAAACCCTTAACAAGTTTCTTGGAAAGGAGTTTACTGTTAAGGCGTCTATAGGCCATGTTAAGGACCTTCCTAAAAAAGAGCTCGGTGTTGACGTAGAAAAGGATTTCGCCCCTAAGTATGTCGTAATTGAAGGCAAGAGCAGGACGCTGAGAGAACTAAAGATTGCTGCAAAGAACGTCAACAAGGTCCTGCTTGCACCTGACCCTGACAGAGAGGGAGAGGCGATAGCATGGCACATAGCAGAGGAGTTTAACGGGGACTCCGATAAAATTTTTCGTGTGGTTTTTAATGAGATAACGGAGAAGGCGGTAAAAGAGGCACTTCAGCGTCTGAGAAAGATTGATATGAACCTTGTTAAAGCCCAGCAGGCGAGAAGGGTTCTTGACAGGCTTGTGGGGTATAAGCTGTCACCTTTGTTATGGCGCAAGGTGAGGCGCGGGCTTAGTGCAGGCAGGGTGCAATCTGTAGCTCTCAGGCTCGTTGTTGACAGGGAGCGTGAAATTCAGTCATTCAAATCTGAGGAATACTGGAGTATAACTGCTAACCTCGAGGACAAAGACCCCCCCCAGTTTGATGCCAGGCTTTTTCAGATAAACGGGCAGAAACCGGAAATTAAAAATGAGTCAGATGCAAAAGGTATTGTTGATGACCTGGGTGGTAAAACCTTTTCTGTAAAGAGGGTTGAGAAAAAGAAGAGAAAACGAACTCCTGCCCCGCCCTTTATTACAAGCACGCTTGAGCAGGAGGCTTCAAGGAAGTTAGGCCTCGGGTGGCAACCAACTATGCTTCTTGCCCAGCAGCTTTATGAGGGCCTTGAGCTTGGAGATGAAGGCTCGGTCGGTCTTATAACATACATGAGGACTGATTCTGTTCGAGTTGCATCTGAGGCACAGCAGGAGGCAAAGGAATTTATCATTAAGGAATTTGGCGGTGGTTATGCACCTCAAAAACTCCCCAGGTTTAAAAGCAAAAAAACAGCACAGGATGCACACGAGGCAATAAGACCTACATCTGTTTTCAGAACACCGGAGAGTATTAAAGACTATCTATCACGAGAGCAATACAAACTTTACACTCTTATCTGGAATCGTTTTGTTGCAAGCCAGATGAGCCCTGCTCTCCTTGACCAGACATTAATTGATATAACTGCTGAGTCCAGATACCCGGGGGAGACAGAAAAATATATTTTCAGGTCAACGGGTACTGTTGTTGAGTTTCCAGGTTTTATGTCACTGTACACAGAGGGTCTTGATGAAAATGCAGAAGAAGAAGGGCTGCTTCCCCCGTTAAAAGAAGGTGATGTTCTGAAAATAATATCCCTTGTCCCAAAACAGCATTTTACCAAGCCGCCGCCACGATATTCAGAAGCAACTCTTGTCAAAGACCTGGAGGCA
>CAYFYW010000101.1:0-7279 GCA_964347425.1 uncultured Nitrospirales bacterium | reverse complement strand
TTATTACTTTCGCCTTACCGTACGCGACGGACATGGCGGTGTTAATCATGACGAGATGCAGATCACTGTGGACGGGAATTCAGGGCCTTTTCGAGTGACCTTCCCAAATGAATACGTCGTAACTGGTGGAAATATTACTGTCACATGGGACGTGGCCAATACGAACGTGGCACCAGTGAACGCGTTTAAAGCAAACATTTATCTTTCCACCGATGGTGGTTTGACGTATGACACTAATCTTGCATATCTCACTCCTAATGATGGCTCCCATACTGTTACTCTGCCTAACATTATGACAGATCGGGCAAGGATCATGGTTGGAAGCGGTCAAGAAATTTTCTTTGATATTTCTGATGAGAACTTCTCCATCAGACCAATGTATAACCTTACCGTGACAAAGTCTGGTTCGGGCAGCGGTGTGGTAACCTCTAATCCTCCAGGGATCAATTGTGGTGCGGATTGCTCAGAGGACTATATCTATGGGACAGTGGTTGAGCTGAAACCGACAGCTGATACTGGTTCAGTATTTGTGGGCTGGAGCGGAGATATCGACTGCTCTGACGGGTTAGTGACCATTGATACCGATAAGAGCTGTACTGCCCGGATATACCTAGCCAGCGATCCAATCCCTGATATTAAGGCCAATGGCTCTGACGGAGAGATTACCGTAACAACCTCTGACCCACTTACCATAACCGTAGAGCTTGATGCTGGAGTTCACAGCGGTGAAAACGCAGACTGGTGGGCAGTAGACGATACAACCTTACCTGTTCGCTGGTACTATTACAATTACGATGAGAAGACTGGTGGCGGTTCATGGCTGCCCGGCTTCGGTGTGGCATATCAAGGCCCCCTGGGTAACCTGAGTCCATATGTCGTATGGAATAGCCCGTTACCTCAAGGGACCTATAAAATCTATTTCGGGGTTGACACGAACATGAACGGCTCATTGGATATGGGCCAGTTTTACTATGACAGGGTTGTAGTTACTGTAAAACCTTAGATTATCAATAAACATAAAGCGAAGTGAAAAGAAAGTATTGAAAGGGGCCTGGTTCTCCAGGCCCTTTTTTTTGCACAACTACATTTCTGCTTGTTAAAAAGTAATTTTACTTACTCATAAAAGAGAATAAAATCCCTCTCAGCACCCTTTTATAAAGGAGAGGTTAAAGGGCATTCGACAATTCTTTATCAGTTAGTGAAAAATGTGTTAAAATCTACCATCCTTTATTCATTGTCGGCATACATTTGAAAATCAGCATTATCGAAAGGAAGGTGTAATCTCTATGGATATCAGGAAAATCGGTATTATTACAAGCGGTGGCGACTGCGGTGGGCTCAACGCAGTCATTAAGGGGGCAGCGCAAATGGCTCACGCAATGGGCATAGAGGCAGTTATTATCCCTAACGGTTATGCAGGTCTGTATAACCTCATTGACATGGATAAAATCGTTGTTCTGACACCTGAGAGACTTGACCTTGTTGAGGCCGAGATGGCAGGTTCTGAAGCAGGTAACTCCAGGGTAAAGATTAAAAAAATAGACGATTCAACAAAATATGAGAGGATCAAGCGAGGGCTCAAAAAATTCAGTATAGACGCCCTTGTAATAAGCGGCGGTGACGATACCGGCAGTGTTATAGTTGACCTCGCCGGGCAGGGTGTTGCATGCGTTCACGCGCCAAAGACAATGGACCTTGATTTACAGTCATACAGCGTCGGAGGCGATTCAGCTATTAACAGAGTTTCAACATTTATCAGAGAATTAAAAACAACCGGCATGACCCATAACCGGGTAATCGTGCTCGAGGCGTTCGGCAGGTATGCAGGTCATACCGCTTTCAGGGGCGGCATTGGCGGTGATGCCGACTGCATATTGATACCTGAGATACCCGTTGATTTTGATATCGTTTACGAACATATGAAAAAGGTATTTATGTCAAGGGTTGACAGCAGCGATGTAAAGGCAGGAACGTACACAATCGTCGCAGCTGAGGGTATGACAGATGCAAAAGGCGAGCAGATTGTTGATGAAAGTGCCGGCGCCGACGCCTTCGGACACAAGAAACTTGCAGGCGCGGGAAAGTATGTGAGGAAAAGGCTCGAGGGAATAATGAAGAATGACCCTGATATGAATGAATTTATGAAGAGGACCGGCATGTTTGTACCCGGCGTTTATAAACTGCCTGAAATAAGGGAGGTAACCCCCGGCCATCTCGTTCGCTCGGGTGCCTCATCTGCCTATGATGTGAATTTCGGCCGGGAAGCAGGAGCCGCGGCAGTAGTATTACTGACAAAAGGTCTTGGCGGCAATACAATTGTCAAGGTAAGAGGGACAAAGATACATTATAAGCCCACTGCAGAGGTTATAAAGCAGAGACACGTGGATTTAAATACAATTGCGATGTATGAAAAGCTCGGCACCTGTTTCGGGCGCAGGCCCTCGGAATACAAACCGGAACTGCGTGAAGAAAAAGGGGCAATTGAGCGTGAATTTTAGGAAAATGGTAGTGCCACTTTTTTATTGATCTTATTTCAGTATCGTATCAGGCACAAGTCTCTCAACTACCACAGGTTTCACTGTCTTATCAACAATCGCCTTTGTGTTAATGACTATCAGCTTTTCAAAAAGCAGGTTGAATTTTTCTCCAAGTTCCTTCATTATCGGTGCCTTTACATCAGCAGGCAGATCCCACCATTTCTTCTTCAACGGCCCGAATCCCTTCTTACGAGTACTGTATATAAACTGTTCTTCCGTCTGTCCTTCTTTCTTCTCCTTTGCATGATTTTCCTTTATATACTGATAAACCTCATCTCTGAATTTATTCGGCAGGCTTCTGTTGTCATAGATGATATTCTGAAAACCTGTCGCCAGATGAACCTCGGATGTTCCCTTTTCCGGGAACATGTGGAATGCCTCATCAGGCAGAGTCGACGCCCCGTGCTGCACTGCTCCAGACAGCCCGTACTCTTTCCTTGCCAGGTCAGACATTTCTCTCAGGGTTTCAAAATCTATTTTTACCTTTGCAAGTGAACCATCGGGTAGGACTACACCGCCGTGGGTTGTGCCCGACTGAACACTTAACTTGCTCAATCCCGTCTTTCCTTTAAACACCTCTTTAAAGCCGTCAAGGTAACCCCTCAGCTCATCAGGTGTGCTGTTTTTGCCGCCTATCTCCCCTATCTCTCCTCCAACAGAAACCGTAATGCCCTCCGGCTGCAACTCTCTGATGTATTCCGTAAGTCTCGCCGCTATCTCAAAATTTGGTCTCTGCTGCTCTTTTATTGACGGTTTTTCAAGATCAACGAGCGTCGAGGAGTCAATATCAATGTTATAAAATTCAGCCTCAATGGCCTCCTTAATAAGTCCCTTCACATAATCTGTCTCGGGCCTCGGGTCATCCAGATAGTACTTTCTTACAAGCTGGAAGTGATCGCCCTGCATAAAGACCGGCCCGCTAAAACCCTCCTTTACCGCTGCAGCAAGCACAACAGCCGAATATTCCAGCGGCCTCTGCTTCGTATATCCTATCTCAGAGCGTGCTATTTCAAATATAAGAGCTCCAACATCTTTTTCAATTGCCTTTCTAAATATTACCCGTGCAACATCATACGTAAGCCCTCTGATATTAATGGCAGGCACAGTAAAGCCCGGATAACTTCTTCCCATTTCTTCATAAAGACTCTGGATGGACGAAGGCACTGCCCCCATTTTTTTTGCTATTTCAATAACAAGCCTTTGAAGATCATTTCGCTTTTTCTCATCGTTATTAAAGACGGCCTCATAAACAAGGCCATCCATGAGGCCCCTGACCGCATCGGGATTCTTAACCTCCACCTTGCCGTTGGCAATTGTAATGCAGTCTTTCAACCTTAATAAAATATCCGTCATTTAACCCTCCTTTGTACAACTGGTTATTTAATATAATTACACCCACTACCGTCCAAAACAATCATAAACAGGGAGGCTGGTCGATGACCTGTAGAGATGTCTGATAAACATACCTACACCCCTGGCGATCTGCATAGCAGGAGACAGTATTTGAATGGTTTCGTTCATTCAGTGAAACATGTTTCACTGAATGAACGCCTCGGAGGCCCGAGCGAAGTCGAGGGACGAGAATGAATGAAAATACTATCTCCTGCTATCTCCACTTTAAAATCCAGCGATTCATTGTGTTTATGAGGTGTTCAGCCTCCGTAAATACTTTATTTTGGACAAGTATGAATTACACCGAATTGTTAAGATGATTGCGCAAATAACTTCTGTCAACATAGTCATTTTTTGTTATCGGGGTCTTTTTTAGTTCAGCGAATCCCGAAGTGTCGGGATAATTGTGAAATCAGCCTATTTTACCTAAGAAATAATAAATTTTAAAGCCCCTGCAGGCCCTTTCCTTTAAAACATTATCAGGATACCGGCAATAATGGAATATATGAGATAGAAATGCTAATATTTCAGTAACGAATCCGCTACAGATAAACGCAGGCCTGATATTGATTGCGGATTGTCGATTATAGATTGCAGAAAAAAATAAGACACGATATAGAATATAAACAGGATAAAGTTTATTCAACCACAGACTTATACAGATTTACCAGACTTAATATAATCCACACATTTTTCTCTGTGTGCTCTGCGGCTAAATAAATTTTCTCTTGCTGCAAGTCTGTAAAAGTCTGTGTGAATCAGCGGCTAAATTTTTACGGGATGTTTTAATCAGTAAAGGTCTGAGGACGAACGGGACAAATTTTATATGAAGAAAATTGTTTTTTCCCTGTTTTTCATTCTACTTACCACTGAAGTATCAGGCGAAGCCCTGAACCGTACGGTACAGGGTGAAGATACCTACTCCTTGAAACTCAGGGCAGGCTATCATCCAGAGTTCTTAAGGATTGTCTTTGAGGGTAACAAATCCCTGATTTCAAAGGGTCTGGTGAACCAAAAGGATAACACTGTCATAGTAAGATTCCCGGAATCCATTTTTACAATACAGGCAGGAAAAGTGCCCGTTACCTATAAGAAATATAAAGACAGAGTAGTGTTTTCTCCGGGATATTTCGGTGAACTCAGGGCTTTTTCCCTCAGGTATCCCAGCCGTCTTGTTATCGATGTTTATCTGGAACAGAAAAAGAGAGACAAAAAGCCCTTTATTGAAGCGCTTCGTGAGCGGTGGAGAAAAAAGGCAGAGCTTTCGATTAAACCCGAACAGCCGGGAAAAGTTGCTAAAAAAATGAAAACCGTTGTCATAGACCCCGGACATGGCGGGTACGAATCCGGTCTTGTTATGGAAAATTATAGAGAAAAAAATATTGTTCTTGACATTGCAAAGAGGCTTGGTGCACTTATTGACAGAGGGGCTAACCGGTCGTTTCTTACCAGAAAAAGCGACCTTTCTTTATCCCTCGGGGAAAGGGTAAAATTTACCAATAGCATGGATACGGAAATCTTCCTCAGTTTGCATGTCGGAAGACACGAGGACGTAGTATTATATACACCGGTGATAACCGGGACTGTCCCTCCCGCAGTAAAGGCCTTTCTACACAACAAAGGGCAGGAAAATTATGAGGTAAAAACAGCCACTCTTGCCAATGCCCTGCGGCAGGCAATTGCAGAGGACTTTGGTGATGATATGGTGTCTCTAAAGCCGCTTCCATACAGCATCCTTTCAAGAATTGAGGCAGCCGCCCTGATCGTAGAGCTTCCGTCATTTGAAGACGCTTATTATATTGCAGAGCTCAAGACAGAGCTGGCAAATACACTCTACAAAGGACTTTATTTATATGAAGAAGCGACGACGACTAACTAAAAAAAGAAGAAGCCATTTCTGGCTTTATTTAGTTACTGCAACATTTATAGCCAGTACAACGGCAAGTTATCTTTACTTTAAGCCAATGTTTGCTTTAGAGACCCCTTTTATTGAAGATATTGAAACTCAAAATGCTGAAAAACAAATTGACGAGCAGGGAGAAAGTTCTCTCAGACTCTATGACTCCGGGCAGGATGACCTGTTTGATAACGATGTAAACAGAAGGGCTAATTTGCTCGTTACGGCAGAAGATATAATAAGGAGATATATGGGGACCTACAGTGTGAGACTTTTAGACTTATATATGGACGGAGAGGGTACTATCTATGCTGATTTCGGCAGTGAGTTAAGAAAGAACTTTGGTGGAGACGCATTTGACGAGTATCAGATTGTCGCACGGCTGTATAAAAGCATTGAGAAGAACGTACAGGGCTTCAGCGCGCTGAAGATTTTAATAGAGGGTAAAGAGGTAGAGAGTTTCGGAGGCCATATTGACATTTCAAGGCCGATTGGAGAAGACAGAAAAGGTGGCATCCAGAGAAAAACCAATAGGTATTTTTGATTCGGGTGTGGGCGGGCTCACAGTCCTTAAAGAGATAATAAAACAGTTGCCCGATGAACATACTGTCTATTTCGGTGATACCGCACGGGTTCCCTATGGGATAAGATCTTCTGAACTTGTTACAAAATACTCGTTTGAAAATGCAAGATTTCTTATGTCGAAGAAAATCAAAATTCTTGTAGTTGCATGTAATACTTCTTCTTCAGTAAGCCTCTCTTCACTCGCAAAGAATCTTCCGGTTCCCGTTGTTGGCGTTGTTAGACCCGGTGCACAGGCAGCGGTTGCCAAAAGCAAAATAAAAAAAATCGCTGTTATAGGAACAGAGACAACCATAGGCAGCAACTCATATAAAAAAGCTATCAGATCAATAGATAATTCCGCAGAGGTGGTGGGCATACCCTGCCCCCTTTTTGTACCCCTCATAGAAGAGGGCTGGCTTACCGGGGATATAGTGACCCTTACGGCCAGACGATATCTTTCGCCGGTAAAAAATTATGGATGCGACACCCTTGTTCTGGGCTGTACACACTATCCAATGATAAAAAAAGTAATATCGGACATAGTAAAAATCCCCCTCATAGATTCCGCGGTTGAGACCGCTAAAGAGGTGCACAATATACTCAAAGATAGAAAAATGGTTCGGCACAACAGGGATAAACCCGTGAGAGAATTCTTTGTTTCCGATTCACCCCGAAAGTTTGCTCATACGGGGAAAAAATTTTTAGGTCATGGCATATCAAAAATTTCAAAAATAACTGTTGGAGGATAGTACAACGAAAAAATTACAAAGTAGCATGAAAATATTGATAAGAAAGACAAAGTATGCAAAGGACTAACTTATGATTTGTAAAATCCCCCCTGACTCTGAAATTTTTAATTTACATTTTGCGCTAAATTTCTTAAAATCAC
>CAYFYW010000100.1:0-14969 GCA_964347425.1 uncultured Nitrospirales bacterium | reverse complement strand
CAATTCCACCATTGAAAGCATAAAGGGAGGTATAAAATGGCTGAAAAATATCCAATAAACATATGGGTTAATGAAGACAGATATGAGAAGTTAAAGAACGCTGGCCTGGCAGATATGTGCAAAGAAATGCTTGCGGGGCTGAAGGTTATACAGGTCTATTCAAACGACGCCCAAAGGGACGAGATTCTAAAAAGATACCCGACAGCGAAATTCGACAGTGCTACAACAAAGAGCATAGAGCTTCTTCCAAAAGATGTGAAGGATAAAATCTTTGATGTTGTTGTTGCAAGGAAGAGTATAGATGTGATGGATGAATTTTTAAAACAAGCCAGAAAGTAAATTGGAAGGAGGTGATCTTTAGGTCTGATACCACAGATAAGTTCAGGATTACACCGATTATTATAAAGATCTGTGTAATCAGGAGAGCTTGCAGAGCTCTCAAAAAATAAATATAAAAAAAGGAGGTTAGCAAATGCCAAGTTTTGTAATCACAGAGAAATGTGACGGTTGTAAGGCGCAGGATAAGACTGCATGTCAGTATATCTGCCCTCACGACCTGATGGCGCTTGACAGGGAAAAGATGAAGGCCTGGAATCAGGAGCCTGACCAGTGCTGGGAATGCTATAACTGCGTCAAGATTTGCCCTCAGCAGGCGATGGAAGTAAGGGGCTATGCAGACGTTTTCCCTCTCGGCGCAAGTGTTATCCCTTTAAGGGGAACAGACTCAATCATGTGGACGATTAAGTTCAGAAACGGGACACTTAAGAGATACAAGTTCCCTATAAGGACTACAGCTGAAGGGTCTATTGACCCTTACACCGGTAAACCGGAGCCGGATTATTCAAAAATTAAGGAACCCGGGTTTTTTAATGTTCCACTCAAGACAGAATAATAAAGGAGGTGATATAAATGGAAAAAGAAAGTTGTACATTTTCATATTGTGAAAAGCCGCAGGTAATAGAGCACGAAACCGACTTTCTTATACTCGGCGGCGGCATGGCTGGATGCGGTGCAGCATTTGAGGCATGCGCATGGGCAAACCCGAAGAAAATCAAGGTAACATTGGTTGACAAGGCAGCCACTGACAGAAGCGGCGCAGTTGCTCAGGGGCTTTCTGCTATTAACACCTATATCGGTGAAAACAAAATTGAAGACTATGTGAGATATGTAAGAACCGACCTGATGGGCATCACCAGGGAAGACCTTGTTTATGACCTCGGAAGACACGTTGACGACAGCGTTCATCTTTTTGAGGAATGGGGACTTCCTATCTGGAAAAAAGGTGATGACGGATTTTCACTTGACGGTCACCAGGCAAGAGATGCGGGAAAAGGCTCTTTGACAGAAGGCGCAACACCTGTAAGGTCCGGTAAATGGCAGATTATGATTAACGGTGAGTCTTACAAGGCAATTGTTGGAGAGGCAGGAAAGAAAGCGCTCGAGAGCAACAGGCAGGCAACCGGTGTTGACCAGAACCACTTTGAGAGGGTTTTTACAATAAAGCTCCTTCTCGATGCTAACAAGCCGAACACAATCGCCGGTGCCCTGGGATTCAGCGTAAGAGAGAACAAAGTATACATTTTTAAGGCAAAGGCCATTCTGAATGCCACGGGCGGCGCTGTTAATGTATTCAGACCGCGTTCTGTTGGTGAAGGAATGGGAAGGGCGTGGTTCCCGGTATGGAATTCAGGCTCAGGCTATGCAATGGGTCTTCAGGTTGGAGCAGAAGTGACACTGATGGAGAACAGATTCGTGCCAATGAGGTTTAAGGATGGATATGGTCCAGTTGGTGCATGGTTCCTGTTCTTCAAGGCAAAGGCACTTGATGGCATGGGTAATGACCCGCAAGCTAAGTATGGTGAGCAGATGCTCAAAGACTATGCCCCTTACGGAAATCCTCCTGGAACCTGTCTGAGAAACCATATCTCCATGTGTGCACTTAAGGCAGGTGAAGGACCGATAAAGATGCAGACCCACACAGCAATGGAGATAATCGGCAATTCCTTTAAAGAAAAATTAGGGGAAAAAGAAGGCAAAAAGAAGATGAAGCACCTTGAGGCAGAGGCATGGGAAGACTTTCTTGATATGTCCATTTCCCAGGCAGGGCTGTGGGCAGCCCAGAATATAGAGCCTGACAAGGTACCCTCTGAATTAATGCCTTCAGAGCCGTATCTGCTGGGTTCACATGCCGGCTGCGCCGGTTTCTGGGTAAGCGGTCCGGGCGACATAAAAGGTGCGCCCGCTGAATGGTCATGGGGTTATAACAGGATGAGCACAGTAAACGGTCTTTTCATGGCTGGTGATTGTGTTGGTGCATCCGGCCATAAGTTCTCATCAGGTTCTCACGCAGAAGGCAGGAACGCTGGAAAGGCTGCTATTGCCTATGTCCTTGACAATGCAGACTTTAAACCGGCATTCAAGGAGAACGTGGATGACCTTGTGGCTGAGGTATATCTGCCATTTGAGCTTTATGAAAAGTACAAGACCTACTCAACAGATCCTGATATTAATCCTAATTACATCAAGCCTGATATGTACCAGAAGAGGCTTATGAAGGTCATGGATGAGTATGTTGGAGGCGTCTCTACATGGTATACAACAAGCAAAACAATGCTTGACGAGGGCCTTAAAAAACTCGAGGAACTTAAGGAAGACGGTGCAAGACTTGCGGCATCAAATCTTCATGAGCTTTTAAGGTGCTGGGAAAACTATCACAGGGTATGGGCTGCCGAGGCACATGCAAGACACATACTCTTTAGAGAGGATTCCAGATACCCCGGTTACTATTACAGGGCTGACTTCCCGAAAATCGATGATACAAACTGGAAATGCTTCACAAACTCAAAAATTGACCCTGCGACTGGCAAGTGGGATTTCTTCAAGAGAGACTATGTACAGTTGATTAAGTAATTGGTTGAGCCGGGTAACAAGAGTGAGGCCAAGGCTGAGAAAATTCTCAGCCTTGGCCTTGAACTCGATGCTGTTAAGTTATTTAGGTAATTAAGTTATCTTATTGAATTAAACAAAAGATGCAGAGGGATTTGCGATATCTTTGCCCCATAATGAATCTCCAACCTTTTCGTCCATGTGGATCAGACGGGACGAGGGGCAGGAATAATTCTTTTTTCAAAAAGGGTTTACTAACTAACCGCTTTTATAGTAAAGTACCCCGAACCAAATGACTTATTCAAATAACTCAATTACTTTAATGACTTAATTATTCAACAAGGTAGGAGGCATTGTATGTCAGAACAAGAAACGAATGTATTGGTTGTCGGAGGCGGTATAAGCGGGCTCACAACCGCTGTTGAGGCAGCAGAGGCAGGTTACAGCACCGCTGTCATCGAGAAAACCCCCTTTCTCGGGGGAAGGGTTGCCAGAATGAACAAGTATTTTCCAAAGCTCTGCCCCCCTGCATGCGGACTTGAGATAAACTTCAGAAGAATAAAGTATAACCCCAGGATTACGTACTATACCCTCGCAGACGTAGAGGACATTTCAGGACAGCCCGGCAATTATAATGTGACAGTTAAATTAAACCCGCGCTATGTGGATGACAAATGTGTTGGATGCAACGCATGTACAGAGGCATGTCCTGTTGAGGTTCCGAATGATGTTAACGCCGGCCTTGATAACAGGAAAGCGGCCTATATTCCTTTTGAAAATACATTCCCCTTTCAATACGTTATAGACGATGCAGCATGTAAGAAAGCAGATTGCTCAAAATGTGTGGACGCCTGCAAATATGATGCAATCCATCTCGACATGAAACCTGAGACTCTCAACATAAAGGCTGGCTCGATTGTTCTGGCAACTGGCTGGAAGCCTTATGACGCGTCAAAAATTGACAACTTGGGGTTTGGCACCAGCCCGAATATCATTACTAATGTAATGATGGAGAGACTGGCTTCGTCTAACGGTCCAACAAACGGCAAATTGGTAAGACCTTCTGACGGCAAAGAGGTAAAAAGCGTTGCCTTTGTCCAGTGTGCCGGCTCAAGGGATGAAAGCCATCTAGCTTTCTGTTCCGCTGTCTGCTGTCTGGCGTCATTAAAACAGGCAACATATGTAAGGGAACAGTACCCTGATTCGAAGGCATATATGTTCTATATTGACATTCGAACACCCGGAACCTCTTATGAGAGGTTTTTAAATAAAGTCAAAGAGGACGAAAACGTTTCACTTATAAAAGGTAAGGTGGCAAAGGTATCAGAAGACCCTGCTACCAAGGATATAATTGTTGAGGCAGAGGATATCCTTGCAGGGTGCAAGGTAAAAGTAAATGTTGATCTCTGTGTCCTGGCAACGGGAATGGCTCCAACTGTCTCTGAATTAAAACTTCCCACGGCCATAAAATTAAATGAGAATGGTTTTGTCGTTCCGGATAGAAACCAGCAGGGCATTTATGCTGTTGGCTGTGTCAAGGACCCTGCGGATGTTGCCAAATCAGTTCAGGGAGCTACTGGGGCTGCACTTAAAGCTATTCAGACAGTGGGGAGGAAATCCTGATGGAAAAGAAAATAGGTGTTTATATATGTAAAGGATGTAATATTGCGGATACGGTTGAGATAGAAAAATTGCAGGAGGTTGCCGTAAAGGAATATAAGGTGTCCATATGTAAGGACCATGATATCTTATGCAGTCCTGACGGTCTTGATGTTATTAATAATGACATTGGTAGCGAAGGGATAAACACCGTTGTTGTAGCCGCCTGTTCTCCCCGCGTTAAATATAAAGAATTTACGTTCCCCGGCAGTCTGGTAGAGAGAATCAATGTAAGGGAATTTGTTGCATGGAGTCAGGAGCCGAAAACAGAGGACACGCAGGCTCTGGCTGACGATTACATGAGGATGGGTATTGTGAAGGCTCAAAAGGGAGACTTCCCTGAGCCGTTTATGCTTGAAGAGACTGACAAGACCGTTCTGGTTATTGGAGGCGGTATCTCGGGCATGACCTCGGCCCTTGGGGTTGCTGATGCCGGCTACAAGGCCATACTTGTTGAGAAAAACCCTGAACTCGGCGGCTGGGCTTCAAAAGTATATAAACAGCTGCCTCAGAGTTATCCATTTGAGAGTCTTGAGGAACCGACTGTCAAATCTGTTATTGAAAAGGTATCGTCACATGGAAATATTGAGGTGTTAACCTCATCAGAGATAGAAAAAATAGTCGGCTTTCCGGGTCAATATGATGTATCTGTAAAAAGCAATGGAGACATACAGGAGAAAAAAGCAGGCGCTGTTATACTTGCTGCCGGCTGGAGGCCATATGACGCCGGTAAGCTCGAACACCTTGGATATGGTATAAACCCCAATGTTATAACCAACGTGCAGATGGAAGAAATAGCCTCAAAAGGCAAAATTACCAGGCCGTCTGACGGCAAAGAGGCAAAGAGAGTTGCGTTTATACAGTGCGCTGGCTCGCGTGATGCAAACCACCTGCCGTACTGCTCATCTTTTTGCTGTCTCACATCGTTAAAACAGGCAGCATATGTACGGGAGAAGAGCCCGGATTCAGTGGCATATATTCTTTATAAAGATATGAGAACGCCCGGACAGTACGAATTGTTCTACAAGAAAATGCAGGATGACCCCGGGGTCATGCTTACAAAGGGAGAAGTAACGGGGGTAAGCGAAGCTTCAGATGGTAATCTGTATATTGAGGTTAAGGATACACTGCTTGGCGGAGATGTCAGGTTGGAAGCAGATATGGTTGTTCTTGCCGCCGGCATGGTACCCAATACAAAGATAGAACAGGATGTCCTGGGTGAATGGAAAAAGAAGTTCGATGAACAACTTGCTGCATCAGGCGGTAAGCCTGATCCGAATGCTCCTTTAGAGCCTCATAAGGTGCCCAACATTCTCCATCTTGATTACAGGCAGGGCCCCGAGCTCCCGGTGCTTGAGGAAGCATACGGCTTTACTGATTCAAATTACATATGTTTTCAGTATGAAACCCGCAGGACCGGAGTTTTTACTGCAGGCAGTATTAGACAGCCCATGAACATGCTTGCGAGCATTGAAGATGCCCTGGGTGCAGGCTTGAAGGCCATTCAATGCATAGAGGCGACAGCCAATGGATATTCTGTCCATCCAAGAGCCTGGGATCAGACCTACCCGGAGGTAAACCTTCAGAAGTGCACTTCCTGTAAGAGGTGCACAGAGGAGTGCCCTTTTGGCGCGATAGAAGAGGACGAAAAAGGCACCCCTTTCCATAAGATGACCCGCTGCCGCAGGTGCGGCACCTGTCTTGGCTCCTGCCCTGAGAGAGTTGTGAACTTTAAGGATTTCAGTATAGACATGATATCTTCAATGTTTAAGGCTATGGATGTGCCGGACGAAGGTTTAAGGCTGTTATGTCTTGCATGTGAAAATGATGCTTATCCGGCATTAGATGCGGCAGCACTGAAGCGTGAAAAATTACCTTCTTCCATGAGGTTTGTTTCTGTGAGGTGCCTTGGCAACCTGAACCTGGCGTGGATTGCCGATGCCTTATCCAGAGGGGTGGATGGAATGATTTTGTTGGGATGCAAGTTCGGAGAAAACTACCAGTGCCATTTTGTCAGGGGAAGTGATCTTGCACAGGAAAGGCTCGGAAAGCTCCAGGAGACCCTGGGCAGGCTTCAGCTGGAGCCGGAGAGAGTGGAGTTAGTACAACTTTCAATATCAGAATACGATAAATTGCCGCAGATTTTGAATGATTATGTAGAAAAGATGGAAGAATTTGAGCCGAATCCGTTTAAGGAATTCTAAAACGACAAGTTATTAAGTAATTGAGTAATTATGTCATTTGATAATAAAGGGATAGTATGTTAATAACTGAATGACTCAATGACTTATGTTTATAGGAGGTATAGATGGCAGAGCAAGTGTTAAAACCTGATTTGGATTTTGTAAAGGGTGTTATTGCCGCAGGGGGTGATTCCCTTAAGAAATGTTACCAGTGTGCCACGTGCTCGGTTGTTTGCAATGTGACCCCTGACGATAAGCCTTTTCCAAGAAAAGAGATGGTGTGGGCTCAGTGGGGGTTGAAAGAAAAGTTTCTCGGCAATCCCGATGTCTGGCTCTGCCAGCAGTGCAATGACTGCACTGTCTACTGCCCCAGGGGAGCTAAGCCAGGCGAGGTTCTGGGTGCAATCAGAAAACAGAGCATTCAGCAGTATTCTGGCCCGGCTTTTCTGGCGGGCCTTGTTAATAACAAGAAAGCTATTCCCCTTCTGTTCATTGTGCCAGCAATATTGCTTGCATTAGTCGCAAAGACTTTAGGAATCCCTGACGGTGAAATCAGGTTTGTCAACTGGTTCCCTGTTGCGACTATTCAGCTTATTTTTACACCGGCGCTGATTTTTGGTTTTGTAGTGGGCATTTTAGGCCTTAAAAAATTCTGGGCGGATATGAAGCAGGCCGGGGGGGTAACATCGGGCGATTTGAAGAGCAGTATTGTTGAAACGGTCAAAGAGTTTTTAAGCCATAAAAAATTTAAGGACTGCGTTGTAAGCAAAGACAGGTTTCTGTCGCACTTCCTGGTTTTTTACGGTTTTGTATTCCTTGGCATCGCTACGGCCATAGGTGTTCTCTATATTGATATCCTGCACAAGGAATCTCCTTTTTCTCTGGGGTACGGGACACCCATTAAATTTTTTGGAAACATCGGTGCTATTGCACTTCTTGCCGGTGTCATCCTTATGATAACCAACAGAATGAAAAATGCGGAAAAGGTAGGAGCTGGAAGCTATTTTGACTGGCTTTTAATATCAGTAATAGGAATCGTAGCGCTTTCCGGTTTTTTGGCAGAACTGACAAGAATTGCAGGTGCTGCAGCGCTGGCTTATCCGATCTATTTTGTACACCTTGTTTTTGTATTTTCGCTCTTTCTTTATCTTCCGTATTCAAAACTGGCCCATATATTCTACAGGTCAGCAGCCATGTGCTTTATGAAGTATTCGGGAAGGGAGACACAGGCAGCACCACAGCCGGCTGTAGCTGCAGAGGCAACACAGGAAACCGGGACCCCGCAGGAGACTGAGCAAAGACAGTAAGCCGAGCCAAAGCAACAATAAAAATCTATTCTAATGCATCTGAAATATATAAAAAGCGAGATCAAGATCCTAAAACTAAAAAAGGGGGTGGCTTATGAGTAATATCGTCTTATTTGGATTGGGCTGCGGTGCGTTGGCTGTTGTTTATGCTCTTATAACAGCGGGCTGGGTTACCAAACAGGACGCTGGTTCTGAACGTATGCAATCAATCGCAGGTGCTGTCAAAGAGGGCGCAGCAGCCTTTCTTGCTCGTGAGTACAAGACAGTTGCTTTAGTGGCAATTGTGCTCATAATCCTGATAGCAGCAGTCCCAAAACTTGGAATTTGGCCAGCTATAGGATTTTTTATTGGAACGTGTGGCTCAGCACTTGCAGGCTACATTGGAATGATGGTTTCTGTGAGGGCAAATGTCCGCACAACCCAGTCTGCTCACAAAGGACTTCAATCAGCCCTGGGTTTATCATTTAAGGGTGGTTCGGTCACCGGCCTCATGGTAGTAGGTCTCGGCCTCCTCAGCCTTGCAGGTTTTTATCTGCTTGTTACATCTATTATGCCAGAGCATCTGGATAAGGCATTCCATGCACTTGTAGGTCTTGGCTTTGGTTGCTCCCTTATGAGTGTGTTTGCCCGTATCGCAGGTGGTATTTATACAAAGGCTGCTGATGTTGGTGCTGACCTTGTTGGTAAGGTAGAGGCTGGCATCCCGGAGGATGACCCGAGAAACGCAGCAGTTATAGCTGATCAGGTTGGAGACAATGTAGGAGATTGTGCTGGGATGGCCGCTGACCTCTATGAGACCTATGTCGTTACACTGGTGGCGGCAATGTTGTTGGCAAAGACAGCATTCGGGGCGGAAAGCCCATGGGTGGAATTTCCTCTTTTAATAGGTGGTATTTCCATTATTGCTTCTGTAATCGGTACTTTCTTTGTGAGGCTCGGCAAGAGCCAGTATATTATGGGTGCCCTTTATAAGGGATTGGCTGTATCAGGTATTCTGGCAGCAGGTGCATTTTATGTTGTGTCCACAAGATTTATAGCAGGGCTTTCAGGGTCTGATGCAGGTATATTTACTGCCAACAGTGTGTTTTTGACCGCAGTGATAGGGCTTGCACTTACTGGTTTGATTGTATGGATTACAGAATTCTTTACATCTAAAAGCTTTAATCCAGTAAAGCACATTGCAGCAGCAAGCCAGACAGGTCATGGCACAAATGTCATAGCGGGTCTTGCAGTAAGCATGAAGTCCACCGGCCTGCCTGTTCTTGTAATTGTCGCAGCTATTCTCGGAGCATATTCACTTGGCGGCGGTTTTAGCGGCAATGCAGTTGGAGGTCTTTTTGCAATAGCACTTTCAGCAGTCTCAATGCTTTCTATGACTGGTATCGTTGTTGCCATTGACTCATATGGTCCTATTACAGACAATGCTGGTGGAATTGCCGAGATGGCTGAACTTCCTGAAGAAATCCGCAACAGAACAGACCCCCTTGATGCAGTCGGAAATACCACAAAGGCTGTCACAAAGGGTTATGCCATTGGCTCTGCTGGTCTTGCAGCTTTGGTGCTCTTTGCAGAGTACTCAAGGTCTTTTGCTGAGGTGTTGTCATTCGACTTATCCAATCCGATGGTCCTTGCAGGCCTGTTTATCGGCGGTCTTCTTCCTTATTACTACGGTTCACTCCTGATGGAAGCAGTAGGAAAGGCAGCAGGCGGTGTTGTTGAAGAGGTAAGAAGGCAGTTCCGTGAGATAAAGGGTATTATGGAAGGAACGGGAAGACCGGAATACGGGAAGTGCGTTGATATTGTTACAAGGGGAGCTATTCGTCAGATGATGCTGCCTGCACTTATACCTGTTGTTGTTCCTGTTGCAGTCGGGCTGCTTCTGGGGAGAGAGGCGCTTGGCGGGGTTCTTATTGGTAGTATTATAACAGGTCTTTTCCAGGCAATTGCAATGACAAGCGGCGGTGGTGCATGGGACAATGCAAAGAAGGCTATCGAAGATGGGTTGTACGGCGGCAAGAAAAGCCCCGCGCATCAGGCAGCTGTTACAGGTGATACAGTCGGGGACCCGTACAAAGACACCGCGGGCCCGGCCATTAACCCCATGATCAAGGTTATCAATATCGTTGCACTGCTGATAGTTCCTTTGATATAGAAAAGCACTAATACTTGTTTGTATAAGGGGCTGTTTCGAATATCTGGAACAGCCTCTTTCTTTTCTTATCATCGAGTGTGACATTATTTCTGACGATATCTCTTCTCCCGAAGCAACGATTGCCCGATTGGAGACATTCCATTGACTATTTATCCTTAACACGAGAGTTATTCTATTTACAATCATGGGAAGATTCATTAAACTACTGTCTATCGTTGAATAGTTGAGTTCGAGGCGATTTACACGATGTATCGGTTTTTTTGATTCGGTCAGCAGTATATATTATTGATACCTGTAATTTAATGTTCTGTCACTTATGTATTGTTGTCATTCCGGGCCTGTCTGCCGGCAGGCAGGCCCGGAATCCAGGGTTTCCTGTGAAAACAGGAACCCATTTCCTTTATTGGTTCCCCGCTGGAGTTTATCCCGTATTCCGATTCGGGACGGGAATGACGAAACAGCGGACATTATAATACAGCACTCAATAGTCATTTTGCACTATCAGGGTTACATAATTTATGAAAGCGTTAATTGTTTTTGTTAAGGACCCTGTAGCCGGCAAAGTAAAGACAAGATTACAGTCGCATCTGTCCCCGGATAAGATTGTAGAAATCTACAAGTCATTTGTTACTGAAATACTGTCAAAATGTTCCCGTCTTAAGGGCATGGACAAGTTTTTGGGTTGTTCTCCGGCCAAGGACGATGATTTTCTCAAAGGACTTGCAACGAAATATAAGATGAAAAGCTTCAATCAGCGGGGGAAAGATCTCGGCGAAAGAATCTCTAATGCATTTAAGTTCTGTCTCAAGAAAGGGTATTCGGAGATTATCTTAATAGGAAGTGACAGCCCTACCATACCTGTCGATTTTATTAAAAAGGCGTTTCTCCAGTTGACGAGGAACGACTTTGTTATTGGACCCTGTTGCGACTGCGGATTGTATCTAATAGGGGCAAAAAGAGGGAAAGTCAATGAGATTTTCCGCAGTATTGAGCTGGATACGGGCGGCGATGTAAATGAGATACTTAAGAAAATGAATTCCATGAATGTCAGTTTTTTCATGCTTCCCTTCTGGTATGACATTGACACAATTGAAGATCTCAGATTTTTTGAAAATCACCTCACGTATTTAGATAAGAAGGCAAAGAAAAGGGGAGTGGTGTCTGTTTAAACTTAGAAAATACAGGGCAATCTCTGGATGTCTCAATAATTTGCGTCCATGCACTAATTGTAATTCCTAATAACTAGATTTCAAATTTAAATAATACAAAGCTCTGCACTTATAGTATAATGAGCGAATACTATTATATTGCGATTACATCTAACTGTTATTACAATATTGTTGTTACTCGGTCTTCAGGGATTTCTAACGATATAAGAGCTTGATTCAAAGAATATGCTTCTCTATTTATTTTTAGCGATATATTTCTGTGTTCTTATTACGGTTTTTATTTATGCCTCCCATAGATACTATATGATTTATCTGTATTATAGATACAGAAAGAATAAACCTGTTCCCAATGGAAAAT
The DNA here is from genome assembly GCA_964347425.1 of uncultured Nitrospirales bacterium. Taxonomy (GTDB): domain Bacteria; phylum Nitrospirota; class Thermodesulfovibrionia; order UBA6902; family BMS3Bbin08; genus CAYFYW01. Next base: position 3,255 of record CAYFYW010000100.1, on the reverse strand, counting down.
TGAAATGCCTGCCGGCAGTGACCGTACAGATTCCCATATATAATGAGATGTATGTTGTTAAAAGGCTGATTTCTGCTGCCTGTTATATTGACTATCCGAAGGAGTTGATAGATATTCAGGTTCTTGACGATTCGACAGATGAGACAGCCATGGTTGCTCGAGAATGTGCCGATGATTTTAAAAAGCAGGGATTTGATATACAGTATATTCACCGAAAGGAAAGGGCGGGTTATAAAGCGGGGGCTTTAGCCGAAGGGCTCAAGACAGCCAGGGGAGAATATATTGCTGTATTTGACGCCGACTTTGTCCCTCCAGGGGATATCCTGCACAAGACAATCCATTATTTTTCAGACAAATCTGTAGGGATGGTTCAGACAAGGTGGAGTTTTTTAAATCGGGGATATTCTCTATTGACCAAAATCCAGGCTATTATGCTTGATGGACATTTTGTAATAGAGCATTCGGCGAGGAACTGGTCCGGCAGGTTTTTTAATTTTAACGGAACAGCGGGTATCTGGAGAAAAGAGGCGATCGAGACTGCAGGCGGATGGCAGAATGACACGCTTACCGAAGATCTTGATTTAAGTTACAGGGCGCAAATGAAAGGATGGAAATTTGTTTTTTTGAAAGATGAAACAGCTCCTTCAGAGATTCCTGTGGACATTAACGGATTCAAGACGCAGCAGCACAGGTGGGCAAAGGGCTCAATACAGACGGCAAAAAAATTACTCCCTGAAATTCTGAAAAGTAAGCTCCCTTTAAAGATAAAAGTGGAGGCCTTTTTTCACCTGACAAACAATATTTCGTATCTTCTCATGCTGGTGCTTTCAGTCATGATGTATCCGTCTATGGTTGCAAGGATTAACATAGGATGGTTTCAGATGTTAGTCACAGACGCCCCTTTTCTGCTTGTAGCTACAGTGGGAATATCATTTTTCTATACGTGCTCTCAGAGGGAGGCGTATAAGGACTGGGTATCAAGGCTGAAATATCTTCCCATGCTGATGTCTCTTGGCATAGGGCTTTCCGTTAACAATTCAAAGGCGGTTTTGGGTGCTTTATTCAATCACAAAACCGAGTTCAAGCGCACGCCAAAATTTAAAATTGAGGGTAGAGAAGACAGATGGGGCAATAAAAAATACAGAGGGGAAAGGAACTTCTCGCCAATCGTCGAGCTGCTTCTCGGCATTTACTTTACTTTCAATATATATTTTGCCTATATCAACGAGATTTATGTCTCAATACCATTTTTAATGATTTTTCAGGTGGGATTTTTTTATGTTGCTTTTCTATCACTGCTTCAGGCAGTCTGGCTGCGCATACTTTCCAATAAACTGGTAAGGCTTTTTTTAGGCTCGAAGAGAGAGGACGAAGATATAATAACAGCATAAGAGAAAAATATTGACAGGGCAGAGGCTTTTATAGTATAAACAGGACTATTATTCATGAACTATAACAAACAGGAAGAAAAGGAGGAGTTCTTAAATGAAAAAGAGGGTGCTGGCAGTAATAATCGTTTTTTTAACATCAGGTCTTTTCATATCTGATACAACCTTTGCAGCATGGACCCAGGCAAAAGGTCATGCATATAACCAGCTGACACTCAGTTATTTCAAATCCAAAGACTTATTTTCATCGATTGAGAATGAGGCCGGTGTGATAGAGAAGATTAAGCAGCCTAAATACGTCGATTATAAACTTTCATATTACGGAGAATACGGGGTCACGGACACGCTTACAGCTATTCTTTCTGTACCGTATGTCTGGATAGAATCTGAGGAAGTACACGAGACCATAGGTGAGGATGGCCCAAGCGGGATAGGTGATATAGAGGCAGGCGTTAGATACAAGCTTTCTGATAACATCGGTTTCGGCGTTTTAATGTCTCTCCAGGGTATCATAAAGATTCCGGAGGCTTACGATTACGAAGACCCTGTTACCTTTCAAAATATAGGGGAAGGGCAGTATGACGGAACATTATCCCTTGTATTCGGCAGAGGTTTCAACTGGGGGTATACAGTGATCAACGCCGGTTACAAGTACAGGTTTGAAAATAATCAATTAGAGTCATATAAGCCATCTGACCAGATTAAGCTACGCATTGACGCTGGCTATGGTCTTCATCCAAAGCTGTCACTAAGAGGAAACCTGGAATGGGCCAAGTCTGTCGGGAATGCATCAATTTCCAGAGGTATAAGAAATGCGTATATTAAAGCATTTGGTGGAGATAGAGGTGACGAAGAGAAAATCATAAAAGATACGTTAAGCCTTGAACCTGATAATTTGGCCCTGGGAGTTGCTTTGGCTTATAGTGTTACATCGAAAATACAGGCAGTTCTATCGTACAATACTGTAGTTAGCGGTATAGGCACAGATTTATTCAGGACCAAGGATTCCGGGTATGGTAACACATATGCTGCTGCGATAGCATACGTGTTCTGAAAACTCAATTCAGAAAGCACCTGCCGGGCGGCTTTCCCTTTATGACTTTACAGCATAAAGTACACGGGAGAGAAAAGTATTTTTGGTCTGATTCCAAAAAGTGAAGTTTAAAAAAAAATATTTTTTTTACTGCTGATCTGTTTTCTCGTAGTAGTATCATCCCTTTATACCTTCAAGAACAGGCATACCTTGAGTGCTGTTTTTTATCAGACTGTCGGGCTTAATGATAAAGCCATAAGAGAGTTTACAAAAGCCTTGGAATTAAACCCGAAAGATGCATATGCCTGTTATCAGCTCGGGTTGATGTATAAGGATAGAAAAGATTTTGATATGGCTGAAAATACCTATAGAAAATTATTGAAAATTTTTCCAGATCATCCCGATGCTAACTATGACCTGGGATATATCTATAGAGAAAAAGGGCTCTACGATAAGGCAATAGCACAATATGACAAGGCGTTGGAGATTAATCCGGAAAATGTTTATGTCCACTATGACCTGGGATATATATACAAGGAAAAAGGCAGATATGAAGAATCCCTTTTGGAGTATAATAAGGTTCTTGAAATAGACCCTTCACATCGCTATGCATTATGGGATAGTGGCGTGGTTTATAATAAAATGGGGATGAAAGACGAGGCCGAAGAACGGTTCAGGCATTACCATGAAATGACAGACTGCAGTCTCAGGAGATTCTGGAACTGTCTGGATTAAGTGGAAATCGCAGTATATATAATAATAAACTTTTTTTTGTTGTCCTCCTGGTACGCCCTCCTTTCTAGAAAGAAAGACCTTCTCTCATTTGCCGACAGG
>CAYFYW010000099.1:0-4451 GCA_964347425.1 uncultured Nitrospirales bacterium | reverse complement strand
GTTGAAACCCTTTCTGATGGTAATCGTGTTTTTTTGACCCGTCCAGCAATAAAGCGACAAGGGTTTGATTTTCTAATTCATGTTGAAAATTATCGTTTTCTTAATGGGAGAGATAATCCAAAACATGAGGATATTACTACTGATTTACGTGCGAAAAAGTTGGCAGAACCAGCACTTTACCGAAGATTAAAAAATTTAATAAATAAAGTTTTTTTCTGTCATGATCCCGACGACATATTAACCGAAACTAATATTTCATTTTCTATAGGTATTTCGGTTGAAGTAATATTAAAAACTTGTAAGTGGTTTTTCATTGAACAGGATATTCGTTATTGGAATTATTCTGGACGAGGTATGTTAAAAGATGAAATTGATAGTATTTAATAACTTTTCCCCGCCGCCAATATACTTCGATTTTACTCAGTACAAGTTTCAAAAAATCCTTCGATACAATCAGCCTAAGGCTGACAAGTTCAGGATAAATTCCAAAGAATTTTTGCGAGGTCAAGGCCGCACGTCCCGAACGGAGCAGGGCGGAGTGAGGGGCGGGGCGCCAAGCAAATAAATCATTACTGTTGCGGTCGCTTGAAAACGGTTTCAGCTATCATGAATCCTGAGGGCAGATAATCAGGAAGACTCGGTTGTTTTAATATTCAGGATAATCAGAACAGGGATAAGAAGAAATACGATCATCCCGATCTTAAGTGAGGTGTTCTGGATAAACAGTGCTGACATCCCTCCTGCAATAATGATCAGGATTAACGAGTAGATTTTTGCTTTTCTTGGCATGCTTTTGGATTCTTCCCAGTGCTTTATCACAGGTCCAAAGGTTTTGTTTGACAACACCCATTTATGCAGTTTTTCAGAAGACCTGGCAAAGCAGGCAAGTGCCAGCAGCAGTAATGGTGTTGTAGGAAGAATAGGCAGGAAAATACCAAGCACTGCCAGTCCAACACAGATGAGCCCGATTGTTATTAGTACGGGTTTATGCATCAAGGAAATTATAAAATATCCACAAGAGTTTATTGTTACTGTTTTGCTTTCCTTCGTCTTATCAGCTTATCTGCTTCAACGACAAAAATTATTGTAATTGACACGGCAATTACTTCTATCCATTCTGTAACCGAGATCGGTACTGTCCTGAATACCCATTGAAAAGCCGGAACATAGAGCACAGCGAGATGGGCAAAAAGAGCGGTCACCATGCTTAAGAAGAGATATGGGTTGCTTATCAGGCTTAATTTGAATATGGACTGCATCTCGGAGCGGGAGTTCCACGCCTGGAAAAACTGAAAAAATACCATTGTTGTTACTGCTACAGTCCTTGCCCGGTCAATCGAGTCCCCGGACTTTATAGCCATAATATAGTTGAAAATAATCCCGAGAGATATTACAGCCCCGACAAGCACTGTCCTCTGGATTAAAAGCTTTGACATTATTCCCTCTTGAGGATCCCTCGGCTTTCTCTCGACAATACCCCTTTCCTCAGGCTCAAAAGCAAGGGCAACATCCTGAAGCCCGTTTGTGACCAGGTTTATCCACAGAAGCTGTGCAGGCACATACGGTATGGGCAGCCCGAGCACCATAGCTCCGATAATGGAAAGGACTGCCGCAACTCCGGTGGGAATAAGGAAGAACGTAACCTTTTTTATATTATCAAAAACTACCCTTCCCTCTTCCACCGCATTAAAGATGCTGGCAAAATTATCATCTGCAATAATCATGTCGGATGCCTCTTTTGCCACGTCCGTTCCAGTCCTGCCCATTGCTATGCCGATGTGAGCAGCTTTTAATGCAGGCGCGTCATTTACTCCGTCACCCGTTACCGCCACTATGTTGCCGTGCTCTTTAAGATGACGGACTATTCTTAATTTGTGTTGCGGTGAAACCCTTGCATACACCGACACATCCTTCACTGAATGATGGAGGGCTTCATCGCTCATCGCCTCAATCTCTTTTCCTGTCAGCACTGTATCAGAATCGCCTGCTATTCCCAGATTTTTTGCTATTGCGTAAGAGGTCACGGCATGATCACCGGTTATCATTACAGTCTTTATCCCTGCCCTTCTGCATTTGTCAATAGCCTCAATCGCTTCTTCTCTCGGCGGATCCATCATCCCCTGCAGGCCTGCAAAGATAAGGTCTGTCTCCACATCATGGTGAGTTATCTCGGTAACATCATCCGGCACCTCCTTGTATGCCATGGCAAGAACCCTGAGCCCTTCCCGTCCAAAGGCATCACCTGCGCGGAAAAAGCTGTTTTTCTGCAGCTCCTCGCTGATCATGCACTCAGTGCATATATCAAGCAGTCCGTCCAGAGAGCCTTTTACAAATACAAATTTCTTATTGCTGTTTTTATGCTTATGCAGGGTAGCCATGTATCCGCGCTCAGACTCAAAGGGGATAATCGCCGCCTGCGGATAGTCTTCCCTCTCCTCTTCGGGCTTCAGTCCGGCTTTCATAGCCGCGACTATCAGGGCGCCCTCGGTCGGGTCGCCGTCAACTTTGTACTGCCCGTCCTCCTCATACAGGTCAGACTCATTACAGAGAAGCCCTATCCTTAAACACTGCCGAAGCATTGCCAGTTTATCTTCTTCAACCGGCATCATTTCGTGAAGCAGCTCCCCCCTTGGCTCATATCCTGTTCCTGTAAACTCATACGTATGCTCCCCATCAAAAACAAGCTTTACAGTCATCTCGTTTTTGGTCAGCGTTCCTGTTTTATCAGAACCTATTACAGTGATGCTCCCCAGCGTTTCTACAGCGTGGAGCTTGCGTATAATGGCGTTCCGCCTTGACATCCTTGCCACACCGATCGCAAGCGTTATGGTAACAACAATGGGCAGCCCCTCGGGAATGGTCGCAACAGCCGCAGCCACTGCTGTCATGAACATTTCCTTTGCGCTCTCGCCCAAAAGTATCCCGACTAAAAAAACAACAATCGATGCTGATATAACGAGAATGCCGATATTTCTTGCAAAGGTATGTATCTTTTCCTGGATCGGCGCTTTAACTACTGCTACATCCTTTACCTCCAGCGCTATTTTCCCTAATGCAGTATCTGAACCTGTTGCAACAACAACCCCTTTTGCCCTTCCATGTACGACAATCGTTCCCATAAAGACCATATTTCTCTGGTCACCGGGAGTCAGGTTCTCCTCCTCCAAAGCCGAGGTAATCTTCTCAGCGGGAACTGATTCTCCGGTAAGCATGGCCTCTTCGACCCTTAGCTCAAGCACATGCAGCAGTCTCAGGTCAGCCGGAACCCTGGCGCCTGAAGAAAGGAAGACAACATCACCAGGGACAAGTTCATCGCTGTGTACCTCCTTTTCCTTGCCGTCCCGAATAACACGGGCCTTTGGAACGACCATCTTCTTAAGCGCCCTGACACTCTCCTCTGCCTTAAACTCCTGTATGAAACCTATGACAGCGTTGAGCACCACCACCGCGAATATAACGCCGGAATCTATATACTCCTGAAGGAGGATTGTCACCAGCCCGGCTATGAGCAGTATGTAAATCAGCGGACTCGTGAACTGGTGAATGAGTATCTTGATTCTGCTGATTTTTTCTTCCTCTGCAAGCCTGTTCGGACCGTATTTTGCGAGGCGATTCTTTGCCTCCTCAACAGTCAACCCGTTCTCAGAGGTTCCAAACTTATTTAATATCTCACTTGCTTCGAGCTGATACCAGTTCATTTTCTTCCTTTTATTATGATTTTCCCCTTTTTGATCCGAACAGGCATATCAGATAAAAAAATTGTAGGATAATCAGGTCTGGAAATCAATGACATTAATCATAATCGACTGGCACACGGAATGGCAAAAAATAGATCACGTCCAATGGGGTCTTGTATTTAGGCTAATATGGTTTTTGCTTCGGCGGGTAAATTCCGCTATGAAGCCCGCCTGCCCCGATAAAATGTTTATATGGTATTTGGGAAAACTACTGAGAAATAGCGGTTCGAGGTCCTCACCACCTTATTTTTTTTAAGTCCTGAGGGATTCGAAGGGTTCGATTTTGTTCGGGATGGGGAGCCAGCAGAATGGTCGCCAGCGAGCGATTTTTCCCTTCGATGAACTCAGGATTTACTTCTTGAAGAGTCCTTTAGTTTGTTCAGATTGCCAACGATAAGAGCTTCTTTTTTTGACCTAGACCATTGTTTTATTTGTCGTTCACGATCCTCAGCATCATTTTGATTCCTATACTTTTCTGAATATACGAGTTTTACAGGAAGCCGTGAACGTGTGTACTGTGCTCCGTCTACGGATTGATGACCCTGAATTCGTTTTTTCAGGTCTGTTGTCAATCCGACATAAAACGATTCATCCTTGCACTTGAGGATATAGACGTGATACATGTTAAAAAAGATAAGCCCAGGCTGGTTCAATAATTTCACCATAAGCCTGAGCTTATCAATATTATAAGGCCCAATGCTGAGCCTGTCGAAG
>CAYFYW010000098.1:0-11756 GCA_964347425.1 uncultured Nitrospirales bacterium | reverse complement strand
TTTCAGAAATCCATCCGTTCCCTTGAGATAGGCCGTTATGGTCTTGGTTTTGCCAAAGATTTCAACGAAACCGCCCTGGATGATTTAATGGAGCTACTGAATACCAGTTCAAGTGAACGCCAGTTTATAATGTATGAAGCCTTGCGCAAAGGTGCTGACGTGCAGACTCTTTATGAAAAAACCTATATAAAGCCGTGGTTCATCCAGCAGATGAAAGAACTGGTGGAACTGGAAGAAGAAATCATTAGGTACAAGGGACGCATGGTTCCGGATGAATTGCTTATAAAGGCGAAAAAAGACGGCTTTGCAGATAAGTATCTTGCCATGTTACTTGAAATTCCTGAAAAAGATATTCGCCAGAAGCGCACTTTACTTGGCGTGGTCGAAGCCTGGGAACCGGTTCCGGTCAGCGGTGTTGAGAATGCAGCATATTATTATTCTACTTACAATGCCCCTGATAGGGTAGAAGTGAGTAACCGTAAAAAAATTATGGTACTCGGTGGAGGACCTAACCGGATTGGACAGGGAATCGAATTTGATTATTGTTGCGTACATGCGGCATTTTCAATTCGCGATGCCGGATATGAATCTATTATGGTCAACTGCAATCCTGAAACGGTCTCAACTGATTACGATACCTCAGATAAACTCTATTTCGAACCCCTTACAGTTGAGGATGTATTGAGTATATATGAGAAGGAAAAACCTGAAGGCATGGTTGTGCAGTTCGGTGGACAGACGCCGTTGAATATCGCAAAGGAATTATCAGAAGCAGGTGTCAGGATACTGGGAACTTCACCTGAGACCATAGACCTGGCGGAAGACCGCGACCGTTTTCGCAAGATGATGCGCAAACTGGGGATTCCCCAGCCTGACTCCGGTATGGCAAGTACGTTTGAAGAGGCGCTGACTATTGCCCAGAAGATAGGATACCCTTTGATGGTTCGTCCCTCTTATGTTCTGGGAGGGCGCGCCATGGAAGCTGTTCAGGACGAGGAAATGCTCAAACACTACCTGGCAGCAGCTGTTGATGTTTCACCTGAGAGACCTATCTTAATAGACAAGTTTCTGGAAAATGCTATCGAAGCCGAGGCAGACGCAATTGCTGACGGAACAGATGCATTTGTACCCGCAGTTATGGAACATATAGAGCTTGCCGGTGTCCATTCGGGTGATTCTGCCTGTGTTATCCCGCCTGTCAGCATCCCTCGGAAACATATTGAAACAATAAACGAATATACTCGAAAGATAGCCATTGAATTCAAAGTAGTGGGATTGATGAACATTCAGTATGCCATAGCGGACGATACGGTTTACATCCTGGAAGCCAACCCAAGGGCATCACGCACGGTACCTATTGTCTCCAAGGTCTGCAATATTCCCATGGCAAGGTATGCTATGCAAATCATGGTAGGCAAAAAACTTTCTTCTCTCGGACTTGAAAAGAAAAATATACCACATTTCGGCGTTAAGGAGGCTGTTTTTCCTTTCAATATGTTCCCCGAGGTAGACCCTTTATTGGGCCCGGAGATGAGATCAACAGGCGAGGTGCTTGGATTGGCTGATTCTTTCGGTCTGGCCTTTTACAAATCACAGGAGGCAACCCAGGTGTCTTTGCCGACAGAAGGAACTGTACTGATAACTGTCGCCGACAAGGACAAACCCGGTATCCTGGAACCGGCAAGGATTTTCAGAGAAATGGGGTTTAAAATCAGAACAACAGAAGGAACGCACCGATTTCTTTTGGAAAATGGTATTGATACTAAACCTATCCATAAATTAGGGCATGGCCGTCCGGACATTCTGGATACCATCAAAAACGGGGAGATTCAATTAATCATCAACTCGCCAAGGGGTAAGATGAGCAGAGAAAGGGGTTCTTATATTCGAAGGGCGGCTATAGCACATAAAATTCCGATTATTACAACAGTAGCAGCTGCTCTGGCCGCTGCCAAAGGTATTGAAGCCAGAAGAAAGGGCCGGACCAAAGTCAAGTCTCTGCAAATTTATCACACGGATATTAAATAAACAAAAACGGGCTTTGATGTAATGCGGGAGACGCAAAGAGTTAAAATTAAAGACATGAACCAGTGCTGAGCGCATATTTCAGGCCCGGCCGCAAAAACAGAAAGGAGGTTAGAATGGCGACGTTTTTTATGTTTGGAAAATATTCATTGGAAGGTGTAAAAGCAATGAGTGCCGACAGAACAAAAAAGATTATAGGTCTCGTTGAAAAGTATGGTGGTAAAATGAATTCGATGCATGCTCTGTTGGGACAGGATGATCTGGTCTTTATTGCGGATTTGCCAGGCAATGACGCAGCGATGAAGGCGTCCGTTGCTCTGACTAAAATGACCGGTATCTCTTTTTCTACATCTCCGGCAGTAACAGTGGAGGAATTCGATAAACTCACGGCAGATATTTAATTAAGTCCATTTGCCGACTGAAAGACTCAATCCCAACAGCCTGTTACAATTCCACAATGAAACTGTCTCGCCGGTGAAAGTCGGGCTTCGGGCCAGGATGGATAAGAGCCCAGTAGAGCATCTTACCATCTATGGATCTGATAACGGCGCTGATGGCAACCTTCACAGGCTGATCTGCCGGGACAATCCTACCCAGCTCGAGTTCCAGGGCAAGCCGCAAAGCGTCCGGTTGGTTCTGGATGCTAAACGGAAGTGACGCAAATGCCAATTCCTCTTTCATGCCTTCCCGATAGGATGTGAAGCGATAGACGTTCCAGTGCCCGGCTGGCGAGAGATTGAATTCCCAATATTGATCAGAATTCATGACGCCGAGGAAAAACTCGAAACACGTTTCTTCCCAGAGCCTGCTCCTGCGGGTTGGCATATCTGCCGACGCAGGAATCTCGAGTTCCGCTAAAGGGCCGAGGAGTGCATAGCGCATGGAAAGTGTACTGGAACGCCTTGCGATGCTGCCTGAGATCTTTAAATCAGGTAGAGGGCTTGCCGGAGGAAATGGCTGAAGGGAAAAGCTCAGGTCGTTCATCTCATTCCCTTGATGATGGCGCGAATGGCTGTTGCCTGGGATTCGATACTCTCTGTGAGCTTGAATTGGACGAGCGCCCTTGCAAGATTGTGTTCCGGTTTCCTGGCCTTGAAGTAGACATTGCCTTCCAGATAGTCGGTAAAGAATCTTAGTCCAAGCTCGAAAGCGAGCAGGCGGATCGAGTCGTACAGATAGGCATAGTCATTATCTGTGAGAAATTCGCTTGCCATTGAGTGATAGCCTTGCAGGATGGCCTGACAATAGTCTGGTTCGAAGTAAACCGTTTCCCACCGTTCTGTTTCTTCTCCCAGGGGATTGCAGCCAGAGCGGATGCAGTCACCTATATCGTAATGAACCAGGCCAGGCTTGACGGTGTCCAGGTCAACAATGCCAACGGCCTGGCCAGTGGCATTGTCCATCATGATGTTGTTGACCTTTGGATCGCCGTGAATCGGGCGGGGATGCAGTCTGCCTTGCTCCCTGGCATTCTCAAGGGTGTGTGCCCAGGGACTCCTCTCGCTTACAAACTGTAAGCAATAATTCACTTCGGCGGATCTGCTTGCACCGTGTTTCGACAGGACCTTATCATAGTGCCGCAGGTAATGCGGAGTAATGTGGAAACCTTCGAGCGTGTCGGCGAGTCTGTCTGGGGGCAGGTCGCAGAGGAGATTGTGGAACATGCCAAGCGCATAGCCGACTTCTTTCGCGTGTGCAATATCTTTGATGGTGTCAAAAGACTGTGAGGCGTCAATAAAGCTGAGTGCGCGCCAGGACGATCCATCGGCGTCATGCCAGTGGTCATGGCCGTTATGTGCGAACAGCACGCGCGGCACCACCCATTGGCGGCCTGCACTCAGGGGGGCACGCTGCAGGCGCTGGCGGGCATGTTCGGTGAAGGTGCGTATATTCGACATGACAAGTTCTGGCTGTCGAAACACCAGCGTGTTGATGCGCTGAAGGATAAAGTGTTTTTCTCCTATGGTATCCAGGGTAACCAGAAAGGTTTTGTTGATATTGCCATTGCCAAATTCATGGATGTCTGTGACCTTGCCTGAAGGCTTGAATTGCTCTGCAACGGCCAGAAGATTATCCAAGGTTTAACCTCTTGTAATGAGATATTTGCAACCTAACAAGATTATTGAATAGTTTTTTCTACTTTACCAAAGATTACATAATTTCACTACTGTCCGGCAAAAATATGTCGCAACTACCTGAAAAATAAGATATTATTATGGTACTTTGTCTAAACACGTCAAAGAAATGGTTTTATGTGTCACCCCGAACCTGTCTGTCCGACAGGCAGGCCTGTTTCGGGGTCTCAGATCCTGAACTTGATTCAGGACTGTTTTTATTAGATGCTGAAATAAATTCAGCATGACATTTAAGTGGACATGAGTGATATGTTTTCCAAAGCAGTTGACCAGGTTTATGCGGAAGCATTTCTTTTTCCGTGATAAGGTAATTTAAATAAAGATGGCAGGGTACATTATTTTCGCTCATTCCTGCCTGCCGGCAGGCAGGCTCGTCCCGATACTTCGCCCTGTACCATCTGGTTCAGGGCTTCGGGACTCCGAGGGTCGATACGACAAACCGCTCACATACCATACCCTGCCATCACAAAAAAGGAAATGCTTACGGTTTATGCCAATTTTTCAACCTTCCAACCGCATGATATTCAATATGGAATGTTATTAAGAAGTTGACTGTTGATTATAAACAGCGACGGACGACGGAAAATTACTTTATGTCTTTAAAAATCTCTTTAAAGCTCATCAGTTTTGAATACTCATACATCGTTGACATTGCGTGGCTTTCTGTGGGGATGCCTGCCTCTTCAAGCGCAGCAACAGGGTTGAGCCCGCCGACTATTACCATCCCCGCCTTATCCATACCAACAGGCATCTCAAGCAAAGGCTGGTTGGGGTTGCCGATAAGCAAAATCCCCCCCATACCTATATCTGCCATTTTTTTGGCAAGCCTGTTAGCCTCATCAACTCCGACAACCGGCACCTCCCTGAAGCTTGCAAGAATTCTTCCCGAATTGTGCTTAACCGCACCAATTACGTCGGTCATCTTGCTTCTTATGAAAATCTCAAGCGGGTCTAATGATGAGCCCTCATAGCTTATGAGTGCGGTAAAACGTGAAGCCTCCGTGTCCTCTGTCTGAAGCACGCCCCCGAACTTTGACACAAGGGGTATGCCTGATTTAAGAAATACGCCGTTAATAGTGACACTGCATACAGTGCCCAGGCCCATCTTTCCCTCCGGCACAATAATGTCTCCAATCTGCTCGCCCTCTTTTGCAAGCACAAGCCTGTCGCTCATTACAAAAGGGGATTTATAAACAGGCCTCATGATTTTAATTGCGCTTTTGAGGTCTTTCTCACTGAAGTAGGAGACATTGAGAATAATTTCTCCTTCCTGTTTTTCCATGTCAAAGCTGGTCATGTAGGCCAGGGTCTCTATCTTGCTTATTACAAACCCTACCTTTTCGGATACAAGCGACTGCTTAAGTTCCTCCCTGCCTTTTTCAGTGATTCTTCTTCCCTCTTTGCCGAATACCTGCGTGAGGCCCCGTTCGTCAAGAATCTTCAGATGATAACGCACAGTGCGCTCTGTAAGCTCAATACCGTGCTGTTTTAGCTGTCTGGATATCTCGGTTGAGCCTATGACATCCGTCTGCCTTTCAAGCACTTTAAGAATTGCAAACATGGTTTTGGTCATATTAAGTTAAAGATTATGTACCGGGGCATATTATAATACGCCCCGGTAACACTAGTCTATTGTCCTAAGGGTGGTATTATGATTTAAGTATCTTCATGGCTTCTTTCCTGTAAGCGTCCATCAGGTAAGGTATACCTGTAACCTTTGCACATTCCTCTGTAAGTGACATCAGTTCATTCCTGGTGATAGAGTCAATATTAAAGCAGCGCGCTCCTGCCATGAGCTGCTGTAGTCCGACTTTGATCTTTTCAGCGTAGCTGTAAATGCCGATAGCACCCAACGGGATATTCTTAATCTCCTGATTGCCTGCGATATTTTTTACATCCTCGTAATTGACAAAAATCTCTTCAATAGTACTGCCATATTCACTCACTGTTTTAGGCAGGTCATTTTCTTTTATCCACTTGTCAATGTTTTTTCCCACCATGCCCGGGATCATCAATGCACGGCCCATGCAGACCGCTTTGGTGTACGGGGCACTAAGAGCCAGTGCCTTGAATATGCCGTCTTCACTGCTGAAACCACCGGCAAATGCAATGTCCGGAACACGTTTACCCTGCCTGTCCAGAACCTTACAGAATTCGTAGGCGGCCGCATGAAGGTACAGTGAGGGCATGCCCCACTCTTCCATCATACGCCATGGACTCATGCCTGTGCCACCAGGGGCACCGTCAATTGTGAGGAGGTCAATTTTTGCCCGTGAACTCCATTTAATTGCCATTGCCAGTTCCCGCAGCCCATAAGCACCGGTTTTCAGTGTTATGCGTTTGAAGCCAAGTTTTCTCAGCCTGTTGACCTCATCGTAAAATTCTTTTTCGCTGATAAAGCCGAGACGGCTGTGGCGCTCAAATTCCTTTATTGCTGTGTCTTTGTATGCTGCCTGGACAACGGGATCAGATGGGTCGGGTGTGACGATGTAACCGCGCTTCTGCAATTCAAGTGCTCGATCAATGGAGTCTACTTTAATCTCTCCGCCAATACATTTTGCGCCCTGCCCCCACTTCAATTCGATAGTGTCAATACCATGTCTGTCGATGATGTATTCGGCAACTCCCATGCGAGTATCCTCGACATTCAACTGCACAAGAATTTCGCCGTAGCCGTGATGATAGCGGCGGTAGGTTTCTATCCTCCGATCCATATCCGGGGCTTTTGATACCATATGCATCTTGTTTAGCCTAAGTTCAGGGTCAATGCCGCATACATTCTCACCGCAGACAATTGTGATTCCGGAAATAGCGGCGCCGATTGCAAAATGTTCCCAGTTCTTTCGAGCGATTTCGGTCGAACCAAGGGCCCCGGTAAAAATAGGCACTTTCATCTTAACTTTCCTGGTCCAGCCGTATGCGGTTTCTGTAGTAACATTCGGGAAGGTGGCTGTATCAGGAGTGCCTTCCTGGCCTTTGGGAAGCCCTTTTGCCCCAAAGGCATATCCCTGTATGTTCAGGTGTGAATAATCAATGGGATAATTTTTATCCCCGCCGGCTGTTATTCCCCCGAAAGGTCCTGGATAGATTACTTCCCTGCCCCTGAAAGTTGCCTTGAAAACTTCGCAGTTTCCCCGGCACCCGTCAACACAGCGTGTGCAGAGCCCGCTCATGGGTGTAACACTTCTTGAACGGTTACTCGTTCTGGTTGCATCATTGGCATTAGGTTGTTGCAGATTCATTTTTTGCCCTCCTACGATGTTTTTTGTCTCTAACACTATTTATACTTCTTCTTAACAACTGGTTTTCTTATAAGCGCCACCTCCCTTTAAGCGAAAATTAAACAATGACTAATAAATTAACTATTTATTAAGTCAAGAGGCAAAAAAACCCGAAAGAATTTAGATAACTGCTCGTCAAAACCTCAGGTCAGTTGCAGAATACAAGAAATTCAGCCCTCTCATGGGTTGTGTTCCTCCACTCTGACGGAACCGTGTCTCTTAAATAGATGGAATCCCCTGCTTTGATTTCTCTCTCCTCACCTTCAATTTTCACAGAGACTTTTCCCTTGAGAACATATATCAATTCATTTTTTTTATGCCGTGAAAAATGTTTGCTTAAATGTGCTCCTGAATTTATAGCAGTGATAAAAGCCAGCGCTTTTCCATTGGAAACAATATTATAGGTTGAATACTCCCGGGTTTTTTCAATAATATTCTGTTTTACCAAATCCTCCGTTATAAGCCAGGGGATTTCTTTGGCTTTTACGTCCTTACCGAAGAGTTGTGACGGATTAATGTTAAGCGCATAGGCAATATGCAGGAATGAGTTTATGGAAGGGCTGATCTGATTACTTTCCATCTGTGAAATAAAACTCGATGTCATGTCTATTTTGTCGGCGAGGTCTTTCTGCGACATCCCGAGTTTCATACGCGCCTCTTTTATCTTCCTTCCTATATCAAATACAGTTAATTCTTTCTTTGCCGGGACCACAAAAATATTATTATCCTCTATTTCGTAAGAATGCGGCTTGAATGCCGTCCGGTTCTTCCGCGCCTCGAGTTTGTGTGCCCTGATATACAACTCTTCCCTTCTCTTGTAGAGTTCAAATACCACCTGCGTTATATGCCTTAGATTTGCCTTGAACTTCTGGCTGTGGGCATCTTTTTCAAGAATCCAGTAAGCCACAGTATCAAGGTCATAAAGCCTCGGGCACATATACGTAAAGAACTTATATGTATTGTTTTCATCCCCCCATAAATCCTGCATCCCTGTCAGGCTGTCAAAGACATACCTTGTCCCGGGAGGAATGCTGTCTTCAAGAGAATTAAGTGTCTGGGTAAAATTGTCAATATCCTTTGGATTGTCTACTCTGATGATTGTTATATCCGGCAGCCTTTCATAAAACCGGACAAAGGTGTTGTCATTTTTGCCTTTACCCGATGTGAAACAATCAATGAGCAAGAAATGCTCGGGATTGAGGATATTGCCTAATGCATTGATCGTGCTCTGAGGCGACTTGTTTAAGCTTACATAAATTACTTTCTGGAGTTCATCAAATGACTGTCTAATAAAATTCTGAACAAATATTTCATAGGATGTCCCCGCATCAACTTCCCAGACAACATTGTCGCCTATGTGCAGAGAGCCGATCAGGCCGTCCAGACTTTTTATTCCAGATGATATATTAGGCATGGCAAGCGGTTACCTTATGACGTAATTTTAAAAATAGGGGAATGGTTTGTCAAGGAAATATTTTGTGTTTTATGTTGTAACCCACGTGGTAAGGGTAGAATTTAATAGAAAAAATATTGAAGTCTGACTTCCTTATCCTATGCAGCAAATATAGCAAACTGTATAAAAAAACTTAAAATTCAAGCAGTTATTGTCAGGATATTTTTTACTTGACAAGGCGTCGTGAATAGAATAGAATATAAACATACGGTTACCGTTTGCCGTATATTTAGATGCAACTACTGAATGCCGGTAAGCGGCGGAGAATTTTTTTTGTCCGTAGACAGGCGACATTAATGCAGGTCCGGATACAAAAATGAAGGAGTAGATACTAAATGTGCAGGTTGGTCGCGATAACAGCAGATGAATATTTTTCACCCATGGAGAATATTATTGCCATTGACACCATGAAAGAAGGGCATGACGGCTCAGGACTCGGCCTGTTAATGAAAGATCTGGGCGGTGATTTTCTTGAATTAAAAGAATACCCGGTACTTTCAGCGGTATGTTCGCGCTCGGGAATAAAAACGCTGAACAGCTACATGAAACGTCTCGGTTTTAATGTCAGGCATGTCTGGACGCCCAAAGTAAAAAACGGGAGAGGGGTTATTCGGCATGATCATTACGTTGCGAACGTTTATGAATATCCCAAAGCGTACGCAAGCAAGACCATGCAAGAGAAGGAAAAGCTTTTAATGAATACGCGCCTTGCATTGAGACAGATGGGAGAGAATGACGGTTCAATCTTTGTTTTTTCATTTTACCCGGATATTATCACCCTGAAAGAGGTTGGCGACCCGCTGGAACTGGCCGAGTTCTTCGGGCTGGACAAAGACCCTCTTAAAGCAAAGATTATCTTTGCACAGGGCAGGCAGAACACCAATTACCAGATTTATTTATATGCATGTCATCCGTTTTTTATACAGGGGTACTGTTCAATGACGAATGGCGAAAATACAGCCTTTGTGCCGATTAAGGAATATCTGACAAGCAGGAACAATCCTGGTTATATGGGCTATAACAGTGACAGCGAGGTCTTTACTCATATCCTTCATTACGCAAGCAGGGAACTCGGCTATCCGCTTCAATATTATAAAGATATTATTACTCCGCTCAGGGATTCAGAGATGCAGGGGCGTGCAGATGGGGAAGTGATAAGGCTTCTTAAGATGTCTCTCCGGCCTCTTTGTATTGATGGCCCGAACTGCGTAATAGGATTTACTCCCGACGGCACCTCGTTTATGGTACAGGATTCCAAGAAGTTAAGACCGGGTATTGTTGGCGGTGTCAAAGGAAAATACGGGCTTATGTCTGAAGAGTGCGGGCTTGACCGTACAATCCCTCAAAGGGATAAATCAAAAGATATCTTTCCTATGAAGTACGATATGGTTATCGTTGGGCCCGGGGCACAGGAGGTGAAGGTATGGAACCAGCTGAAAGGCTAGACCATAACTATGAACTTACATTAAAAGATTTTCCGTATATCATCAGTTGGAGGGAAGACAGGTGCACGCGCTGTGGCAAATGCACTGCGGTTTGCCCCGTTAAAGCGATAGAGCCTGACGTTTTTGCGCAGAGACACGTTAAATCAGAAGGTGAAGTGCCGTCTCCATCTGCTGTCAGAAGCGTTTCTCATGTGGTTAAACAGGTAAAAGACATAGACCGCTACTGCACGGGCTGCGGGATGTGCAGCCTTGTATGTCCGACAGTTGCGATAGAACCGAAATTTAATCCATACAACAAATTTATTTTTTATAAAAACAGAAAAGGGGAGCCTTACAGGAGAGGCGGCAGGAAAAATGACCCCCGCGTCTCGACTCTTGACAGACTGAAATTCACCAGGATATCCATGCTTACGGACCCCGCACTTGATGCAGGCAGGCATGAATTTCATATCCGTACGCTTCTTGGAAGAATTCCCTCTGCTGAACATCTGCCCATAAGAGCGGAAAACAGCAGGCTGGTTGTTGAAAAAGATGCTTTTATACCACCTGTGCGCGAGATATATCCGATCATTATAGGAAGCATGTCGGTCGGCGCGCTTTCGCCTCCAATGTGGGAAGGGCTTGCTATGGGAGTTGCTTATCTGAATGAAGTTGAGAATATGCCTGTTGTAATGGGTTCGGGTGAGGGCGGTATGCCCCCGAGGCTTTTAAAATCACGGTTTCTCAAATACTTTATACTCCAGATTGCCTCAGGGTATTTTGGCTGGGATGAGATTATCCACGCACTTCCTCACATGAAGGAAGACCCTGCTGCTATAGAGATAAAATACGGGCAGGGTGCAAAACCTGGAGACGGCGGGCTTCTTATGTCCTATAAAGTGCTAAAACTTATTGCTGGTATACGCGGTGTGCCCATGTACGTGGACCTGGCTTCTCCACCGACACATCAGACAAAATATTCTATTGAAGAGGCGGTGGCAAAAATGATTCAATCAATGTCCATGGACTGGGGTTTCAGGGTGCCTGTTTACCCAAAGATTTCGGGCACAAAGACCGCACAGGCGGTCCTCAATAATCTTGCACGTAATCCTTATGCTGCAGGGCTCTATATAGACGGTGAAGAGGGAGGAACCGGAGCGGCTTATAATGTCTCCCTTGACAAGATGGGTCATCCTATAGCATCCAATTTAAGAGACTGTTATCTTGACCTCGTAAAACAGGGAAGACAGAACGAACTGCCCCTTATTGCAGCAGGCGGTGTGGGTAAGTCCGGTAATCTGGCTGCAAATGCCGCAGCATTAATCATGCTCGGCGCCTCTGCAGTTGCAATAGGAAAATACATCATGCAGGCTGCTGCTGGATGTCTTGGTGATGAATATAACAGATGTAACCTTTGTAATACGGGCAGATGCCCGCG